>NZ_CAKJTP010000125.1:10757-13032 GCF_917627335.1 Protofrankia sp. CiT1
ACCCGTGGTCGGCGTTCCGGCACAGCGGCATCCGCTGGGGTTCGCGGGGGAATCCGGCGCCCGGCTACGATCACGACCGTTGTTACCGCCGTCGCCCTCATGCTTGCCGGATGCGGCGGATCATCCAGCGGAAAGCCGCCGGCAGACGGTTCCATCCCCACCGCCAGTGCCGCCGGGAGCACAGGCGACGGCCGGACCGGCGGCAACAGCAACAGCCAGGCCCAGAGCCAGGGATCGTCCGATCGCAACATCCCCACGGCGTTGTTGCTGCCTCAACGCCTCCTCGCCGACGGGCATCCCCAGGCCGCGCCGGTCATTCCCATCGGCGTCCTCGGCCCGGCGTCCCCTCCCGACCGCTGGCAGGCCCTGCATTCGGCGGCGGGCGAGCTGGAGACGCTGTCCAACGCCGCCGAGGTCGCCTGGTTCTCCGCCGGGATGGCCCCCGGTGACATCGGCCCCGCTGTCATGACCGCCCACGTCGAATGGGACCACAAGCCGGGCGTGTTCGCCAAGCTGGACCAGATGAAGACCGGGGATGCCGTCCAGGTACGACGCAGGGACGGCAGCACAGTCACCTTTACGGTCGACCGCGTCGACCGCTACCCGAAGGCCTCACCCCGGGACGCGGAGCTGTACCGGCCCTCCCCTGGCCCGGAACTGCGCCTGGTCACCTGCACCGGCGGACTGGACGGGGAAGGGCTCCACCTGGAGAACCTGGTCGTCTCCCTCTCCCTGGCACGCTGAGCTGGCGCCGGTATGCCCGGTATGCCGGCGCCTCCGGCATACCGGGCTCTCTTGCCAGACGGGTGCCGCGTTCGCCGCGGGCGGGCGTCAGGCTCCCGTGGAAGGTCGGCCCAGATGCCTGTGGAACGTCGGTCCCAGCAGCTGTGAGATGTCGGTCCACATAGCTGTGAAGTGTCGGCCCAAGCCTCCGTCAGATGTACGCTCAGGCTGGCCGCCATCCGCTGCGAGCAGGAGTTCCTCCGTGCCAACGACCGACCTGCAACGGGCCTGCACCTCAATCGCGGAGGAGTACCTGGCGGTATTTCGAGTCGTGATCCTGAACGGGCCCCGGCAGTCCGGCAAAACAACGCTGCTGCGGCACCTACAGAAGCGGTACGGGGGCACGCTGCTCAACCTCGACGACGAACAGACCCTGCAGGCCGCGATCAGCGACCCGGTGGCCTTTACCGGCAGCGGCACGGAACCACGGTTCATCGACGAGGTTCAGCGAGGTGGCGACGCTCTGGTCAGGGCGGTCAAGGCCGAGGTCGACGCGGCGCCGCGCCCTGGCCGGTACGTCCTGGCTGGATCCACCCGCTTCCTGACTACGCCAAGCCTCTCGGAGTCCCTGGCCGGCCGTGCTGGGGTGGTGGACGTCTGGCCCCTCTCCCAGGGTGAGTTCAACGGCCGGTCCGGCAGCTTCATCGACCACGCCTTTGACGACCCCGGGTCGCTCGGTGCGCTCCGGACGACGGCAAGCGACCGGGCCGACTACTTCCAGCGGGTTTGCCGCGGCGGTTTCCCAGAGCCGGCGCTGATGCGAACGACACGGTCTCGCAGAGCTTGGTTCCGCAGTTATGTCGAAGCCATCGCCGAACGCGACATACGCGAGATGACCCGCATCAACGAGCCGAGCGCACTACGAACCCTGCTGGCCTACGTCGCCTCGGTCACCGCCCAGGAACACAATACGGCCAACACCGCAAACAAGACCGGCCTGCATCGGACGACGGTCAGTCGGTACCTGGAACTTCTCGAAACCGTCTTCCTGATCCACCGGCTGCCGGTATGGTCCCGAAACCTGACCGCCCGGGTCGTCAAACACCCCAAGCTGCACCTCACCGACACCGGTCTTGCCGCCGCGCTGCTCGGTGTCTCTCCCGAGGCCCTGGCCAGGCCCGTGTCCACGTCCCGTGGCCCGCTGATCGAAACTTTCATCGTCAACGAACTGGCCAAACAGGCCACCTGGAGTGAGAGCTCGGTGCGCCTCCATCATTGGCGGGTCAGCGGCGGCGCCGAAGTCGACATCCTTCTAGAACGTGACGACGGCCAGATCATCGCCATCGAATGCAAGGCGACCGATACCGTCACCGGCAACGACTTCCGCGGCCTCACCACGCTCCGCGACCTGCTGGGCCCGCAGTTCGTCCACGGCATCGTCCTGCACACCGGACGCCAGGGAGCCCTCATGTTCGGGGACCGGCTGGTATCCCTTCCAATAGCCGCTCTGTGGGAGACCGGAAACTGACTCGGCTTCCCCTCCGCGCAGCTT
>NZ_CAKJTP010000126.1:0-12249 GCF_917627335.1 Protofrankia sp. CiT1
CCGCCGGAGAGCGGCGCCGGGCTGGTTGCCGGGCCGGCCGCGGGCGCGGCCGACAGCTCGCGCCGCCGGCGGTAGGCCGACAACCGGTTGTGCGCGGAATCGTCGCAGTACGCGGGTGGCCGGCCGGGCCCGACCGGAGCACTCGGCGGATGCGTGCACCCAGGGTATGCGCATGTCACCGGATCGGTCTGGTTGACTGCTGTGCCCTCGGTCATGCTTGTGCTCACCGTCCGTCCGTTCCAGATTCTGTATTCCGCGGGCCGCCGTCGAACACGACAAGGATGCACGCATGAGCGAGACGCCTGAACGCGCGACCGCCGGGGTCGCGTTGTTCGATCTGGACGGTGTGCTGGTGCGTGGTGACACGTTCACCCGGCTGCTGCGCCGGCACCTGTCGCGGTCCCGATGGCGCGCGGCCCTGGTCATGCCGGTGACGCCCCTGCTGGCGGTACGCCCGCTGCGCGCGATCGCGGTACGGATGATAATGCGGCTGGCGTTGCTGGGCTTGGATGCCGCCCGGTTCCGTGCGCGAGCCGAGGCGTTCGGCCGGGAGCTCCCGGCCGAACGGGACGTGACGATACCCGAGGGCATCGCCACACTGCGCCGCCACCTCGACGCGGGCGATCGGGTAGTGATCGTGACAGCATGTGAACGAGAACTTGCCCGTACGCTCCTCGACACGCTGGGCCTGGGCGAGGTGGAACTGATTTCCTCGCAGCTGGTCTGGGGCCGATTCGGTGTTACTCGGGGCAGCCTGCACAACCATGGAGCGCGTAAACCGCGTCAGCTCGCCGCCCACGGGATCGAGCCGCCGTGGGAGCACGCCTACAGCGACTCGCTGGCGGACCTGCCCATGCTGGCCGCCGCCAACCATGCGGTGCTGGTCAATCCTGACGGGAGGCTCGCGCTACGCGCACAGCAGGCGCTGGGCGGGCGCCTGCGGATCGTCCACTGGTGAGGCCCATCCGCTCACGATAGCGTGAGAACGCCAGCCCGCTGGCAGGCTCCGGCGGCAGGGCGTCCGATGCGGCTGCCAACACGGCCGGGCGATCCGCGACCCGGTCCACGAGCAGCCTGAAAGCTCCTGCCCGCCCCGTCCAGCATGTGTCGCCGACCGGCTGCCCGACCGGTGCGCGTGCGTAGTGCCATCTTCCACATCCTTTGGCGGATTGTGGACTCTCACTATGCAGGGGAAGTCACGGAGGGTTACTGTCACGCTCCGTGATTGATAAGTTGCGCGCCATGCGGCGCACAGGTATCGGCGGCCGGACCGCCAGCCGGGTACGCGTAAGGAGGCAGTCGTCGTCACGGTCCGCGGAGACGACCGTTCGTGCCAGGCAGCGGATGTGCGTCAGAGCGGTGGTCGGGAGCGCGCTTGTGCTTGCCCTCGGGCCCGCCGCGATCGGGCCCGCGGCCGCGGCCGGGCCCACCGCGGCCGGCGGCACGGGCGCGACGGGAGAACGATCATCCTACTGGAACGACGCCGCCGGCCAGGAGTTCCACCCGACCGGTCGAGTGCGCACCTATTACATCGGTGCTGACGAGGTGGTCTGGAACTACGCCCCCGAGGGACGCGATGCTATCACCGGCCAGGCATTCGACCCGATAGCAAGGACATACGTCCAGTCCGGGCCCGGCCGGATCGGGACGAGTTACCTCAAGTGTCTCTACCGTGGTTACACCGACGCCAGCTTCAGCGGTCTGGCGCCGCGTCTCCCGCAGGATGCGTATCTGGGCTTTTTGGGCCCGGTGATCCGCGCCGAGGTCGGCGACACCATCAAAGTCGTGTTCCGCAACGCCTGCCGGATTTCTGACAGCGTGCATCCGCACGGCGTCTTCTACACCAAGGCGAACGAGGGCACGCCGTACGCGGACAACACCTCCGGGGTGGACAAGCTCGACGACGCCGTACCCACCGGAGGCACGCACACGTACACCTGGCTGGTGCCCGATCGAGCGGGTCCGGGCCCGCACGACGGCAGCTCGGTCATGTGGATGTACCACTCCCATACCAACGAGGTCACCGACACCTATGCCGGGCTCACCGGCCCGATGGTTGTCACCGGAAAAGGGAAGGCGCGGCCAGACGGTAGCCCCGTCGACGTCGACCGCGAGATCTTCGCGCTGTTCTCGATCGTCAACGAGAATTGGAGCCCGTATCTTCAGGAGAATCTCCGCCGTTTTGCCAAGCCGCCGTACCCGGCGCTGAACGATGCTGATTTCGAGCGTTCCAACATGCGGCATGCCATCAACGGCTACGTCTTTGGCAACGAGCCGATGATCACTATGAAAAAGGGTGCGCACGTCCGGTGGTACCTGATGAGCATGGGCGGCGAGGCGGATATGCACACGCCGCACTGGCACGGTAACGACGCGATCGTGGGCGGCATGCGTATGGACACCGTTCCGCTGCTCCCCGGCACCATGGCCGTGGCCGACATGGTGCCTGACGACGTCGGCATCTGGCTTTTCCACTGCCACGTGAACGAGCACATCACCGCCGGCATGCTGACCCGCTACCAGGTTGTGTCCGACACCGACACCAACAACGGTACTGCCGCCACCGCTATATCCGCGCCAGGGCCGTCGGCCACAACGATGCCGGTGCCCAAGGGCGCTGTCTCCGCGGGCGAAGGCGGGATAGCTGTTCCCCCGTCGTCTGTCCCCACCGCGTCCGCGATCATCGCGTTCGTGGTGGCGATCGGCGCCCGCAGGATCGTGCGCCGTCGCCGCCGTCGTGCCATGGGCTGAAACCGCGCCGTTCATCGCGGTCCAGGCCGGTAGCTCCTGCCGCACAACAGGCCTGGACCGCGATATGGCGAGAACCGCCAGCCGCCCAGAAAGCGGCTCCCGCGCACGGAGAGCCCAGGATCATCAGCGTTCGGACAGCCATATTGCCCACACCATACACGGCACTGTTGATGCGCAGGATCCCCGCGGCATCGTACGGCGGACGAACAACCGTCGGCGAACAACCACGCAGCCGACCCGCCTGCCCACCTACCGCGCGGGGCAGTTTTTTTGGCTGGGTGGCGGCCCCGGCACAATTGCGCCAGCCGGCCAGGGCCAACTATGGATAAGCGCGGGTGCGCGCACGTTACCGGCAGCCGTGATGGTTAGCAACATCGGCTGTGGACTGTGTGCCTCTTCACGGAGCCTTGCCTGCTGGGCGGTCATGGCACGTATGGTCCTCGCCGTGCCTTCGAGGGGAAGGCGCGCATCGGATGGCACGCCGAGTCCTGCCCCCGTCCGATGACAACCAATACGGTGGCAGGAACGGGGGAACCATTTCCGGACGTCGAAGCCAGGCGTTCTCGGGGTGAAGCCGCATAGCGCGGCCGGGCAGTCCCAGCCCGAATCCGACAGCTCACCTCGCAGGCGTGGGGAAGGACATCAACACAATATGTCCCATGTACGTTCTGGCGCTCGTGGAATCAGTCGAATCAAGGCGCGTGCTCGGGTACTGATCGCTGTACCGGCACTCGTCGCCGCCATCGGCGGCGGCAGCGTCGCGCTGTCCCAGCCAGCGAGTGCGGCACCGTCCAACGACGGTGTGCTGGCCGCCATTGCACAGTGTGAATCCGGCGGCAACCCGAAGGTTGTCAACTCGATCGGTGCCGGCGGACTGTTCCAGTTCCTGCCTAGCACGTGGCACGCTGTCGGTGGCTCTGGCCTGCCGCAGAACGCCAGTGTGTCCGAACAGTGGATGCGTGCGCGGATACTGTACGCGCAGCAGGGCACGAGCCCCTGGTACGCGTCGAAGCACTGCTGGGCCGGAAAGGCCTAGCGACCGGAGAGGACGCGGCGAGAGTCCCTCGCGCCGTCCACGGCGTCTGTCAGATCCGCCAGCGCCAGCGCTGTGTATATCAGGTATAGCCTCAGGTATCTCGACAGAGCGGCCGGCCCGGGTTCACCGGGAGGCTCTCGCGAAGCCTTGGGAGAGACCGGCCACGGCCGGTCTCTCCCAAGCGGCCGCCTGCTTCCGGCTCTCGGACCGGGCCGGGCGTACCCGCACAATCGATCTTCCGGCTGGGGGGCCGGGCGCGCCGCGGCGGTCTGTGGTAAACCCGGAAAAACGGCCCCGTCGGTGTGTCGTCGTTTCTTGTCCGGGCCCGTTTTTCGTTCGCGCCGGCTCCCCGCGGGGCTACTCGACTTCAGGCGGGCGGCGTAATACCGTACCGTGCGCGAGCGGTGCCTCATCAGGGGTTTTTTCGATCCGCGCGCTGGGCTCTCGAGAAACCTGGTGCATGAGCGATGACAGCGAAGAACGACGTCCGTCGAGCCTTGGTGACCGGCGCTGGAAGCGGAATGGGACAGCTCCTCGCCCTCCGGCTGGTGCGGCAGGGCACAGACGTTATCGCGGTTGATCGGGACGAAGCCGGTCTCAAGGTCCTCCACGACGCTGGGCCCGGAAAGGTGACGACGCACACCATCGATGTCACCGATGCGGACGCCATGGCCGACGTCGTGACCTCGCAGCACCACACCCTGCTCGTGACGGCCGCCGGGATCGGGTACACAGGCAAGATCGCTGAGACCCCGGCCGCGGTGCACGCGAAGATCATGGCGGTGAACTACCAGGGCACAGTCAACGCGGTGACGGCCGCGCTACCCGGCTATCTCGCGCGGGGATCGGGCCGGCTCGTCCTTTTCTCGTCGATTCTCGGCTGGTTGCCGGTGCCGCAACACGGTCCCTATGGTGCGACAAAGTCGGCGTTGGTCATTTACGCTCAGACGCTACGGCATGAACTTCGCGGGACTGGTGTGCGGGTGAGCTGTGTCTGTCCACCGGCGGTGGCAACCCCGATGCTCGACGACATGCCCGCAGCCCGAGCAGTCTCGCAGCGCACTATGATGACACCGGCCGCTGCCGTCGACGCGATCGAACGCGGCCTCGACAAAGGGCGTTTCTGGATCTTCCCAGGTATCGCGCGGCCGGTGGCCATCGGCCAGCGGCTGTTCCCCGAGGTACTGCGGGTGGCCATTGGCAGCCTGCTGAACAGATAGCCGTCCCGGCCGCTCAGAGCGCCCGGGACCAGGGCACGTGTCGAAAACACGCCGTAGGGGACGCGACATTGCCGAGGTTATCGCGGGGCGGGGGCAGGCGTCCCGCGTCATCGCTGCCCATCCATGCTCTCCATCCATTGCCGCGCGATGCGCGGATACCCGACGGCTCGTCGGTCGCCACCCACCACCTCCGGCGCGTCCTCCTTCGGCTCGCGAGGCAGGCGCTCCAGCCCCGCTCCGTGGTCCGCGCCCCTATTGCCGGTCGCTCCTCCTGGTCGCTCCTCCTGAAGGAAGAACAAGATCTTCTCCTGTGGCACCTATGTGACACCTATCCTGACCTGCGGTGCTGCTGTTTTCGCAGGTCAGTAACCGGTTGCTCGTCAGCGGCGGCGTTATTGTGGGACGGCTGTTCCCTGATGCGCGTCCAACACCAGGACCCGAGGCGGGAGCCCAGCGCGCGAGTTCCGCTCACGCGGATCTGGGCAGCGGCCCGTAGGCGGCCCCTATCGAAATCCTGTCACCAGGTAGACATAGTGCACCCTTTTTGGTGTCATGTGCTAAAAGTCGGTATTGATAGTGCGGCAGCTGGCTGAGGCGGGACCCCTTGGGAGGAACTACTGTGAGCGGAGCGGCGAACCGGGAACTCGGGAAATTCTTGAGGAATCGTCGAGAAAGTCGGAGCCCCAATCAAATGGGCATCGCGCCGCGGGGACGCCGGAGAACCCCGGGATTACGCCGAGAAGAGGTGGCGGAGCGTGCTGGCGTGAGCACAACATGGTACACCTGGTTGGAGCAGGGCCGTCCGGTGCGTGCATCTCGGCAAGTCCTTGATTCCATCGCACGGGCGCTCGACCTGTCCGCGGCTGAAACGATGCATCTGTTCAAGCTTGCCGGTGAGAAGCCGCTCTCCGGCTCGCCAGCCCCGTTGAAGATTTCCCCTGCCTACGACCGGCTGCTGCGCCGGCTCGAACCGAACCCGGCGTATATCATTAATCGGCGCCTCGATCTGCTCTCCTGGAACAAGGGGGTGGTCGCGCTGCTACCGCACCTTGACATGTTGCCGCCGGAGGACCGCAACATTGTGTGGCTGATGTGCACCGACCCGTGGATGCACGAACTGATTCCCGACTGGCAGGGGCAGGTCAGCCGGCTCACCGCGATGCTGCGGTCGGAGAGCGCCGATGCCATCGATGACCCGGAATTTCAGTACCTCATCCGGCGGATCGAAGCGGCCAGCCCGGAGTTTCGCCAGGCCTGGGCTACCCGGCGGCTGGAAACGTTCCGCTCCGGGGCGTTGAACTGGCACCACCCGGCAGCCGGGACGTTCACCGCCGATTACGTCCGACTACATATCGCTGATGATCCACGACTCAGTGTCGTTATCCAGATCCTTCGCAATCCCGAGACACTGAACAAACTGGCCGACATCATCGCTTCGATGTCACTCGATGTCGAAGTGGCCTGACCAGACGGTGACTGACTGGCCTGCTCGCTCACCCCCGGGCGGACAAACCCCCGTCCACCGTGAGGACGGTCCCGCTGGTGTACCCGGAGCGCTCCGAAGCCAGGAAGGCAATCGCGTCGGCGATCTCCCGGGTGGTCGCGCAGCGCCCGAGCGGGAAGTCGGCCATGATTTCGGTGATCCGGGACTCGTCACCGAACCGGCTGTGCGCCACCGCTTTCATCAGCGTCGTGATCCGTTCGGTGGCCACCGGGCCCGGGTTCACCGCGACGACCCGGATGTTGTCCCGGGGCCCGCGACCGCCCAGCGCTCGGGTGAAGGCCATCAGCGCGGCGTTCGCGGTGCTGCCGGCGATGTAGTCGGGGTCGTGCCGCTCCCCCGACGCTCCGATGGCATTCACGATCACCCCGCCGCCGCGCGCCTTCATCCGTGCGTAGACCAGGCGGGTCAGGTTGATGTAGCCGAACACCTTCAGTTCCCAGCCGTATCGCCAGGCCGTTTCGTCGAGGTTCTCCAGCGAACCACCGGGGATGTCACCAGCATTGTTGACCAGGATGTCGATATCGGCCGACGCCTCGGCGAGCCGGGCGATGTCCTCGGCCGCACGCAGGTCGGCGGGGTGGACAGCCACGTCGACGCCGTAGTTGGCCCGGATCTTCGCCGCCACCTCCCTCAGGACATTCTCGCTGCGTGCGGCCAAGCGCAGGTCGCAGCCCTCCTGGGCCAGCACCTCGGCCGTGGTCGCGCCGATGCCTTTGGACGCGCCGGTCACCAGCGCGCGTTTCCCCCGCAGGCCGAGATCCATACCGTCCCCTTCGCTGCCGCGCTGGTACCGCCGGGCCCGCCCGGATGTCTTTTCCCACATGTCTGTGCCGACATAATAAAGCATGACAGGCGCCGCGTGCCGCAGGCGGCTCGGCCGCCATGTCGGCCACGTGGCCTGATCATTTTCTGATCATTGCCCGATTCCCGATGACAGCGGCATGCCGCGGTGGCCGCCCACCATGCGGCTGCTGGCCATGGTCATGGCGCCCCCGTCGCGGGGCCCGGGAACGGGCGCAGGTCCACTCGCCCGTGCGCGATCCGCTCGTCGAACTGCTCCAGCGTCACCTCGACCGGCACGCAGCCGCCAGCCGACACCGGTCCGGCCACCGCCGACAGCGCCAGCGGCGCCTCGAACTCACCGAAGCCGGCGAAGTCGACCAGCAGCCCGGCCATCGCCACCGACGGGGAAGCGACCAGGCCCGCGCGCAGGGCGGCCACGATCGCGGCCTGCCGGAAACCCTCGACCAGGAAGGGGCCGGGCACGTGGTCGTAGTCGTGGTCGAAAAACGCCGGGTGGCTCCGGTCGATCACTACCGGGTGGCGGATGACATCCGAGTCCCCAGCCCCCTCCAGCGGTTCCCCGATCACCACGTTGCGCACATCGCGGCGGCCGACCTCGGCCGGGTCGATCGGCGCTGCCGGCGGCGGGATCCGCCCCGGTTCGATCGGCTTGCGGGCCCGCTGGAAGGCCCGCAGCGCCTCGTAGTCGTCGCGGGACATGAACACGGCATCCCCGCTGACGGTCATGGCCGGGGCCCCATCGACCGCCAGCTCGGCGGTCAGGGTGAGGCTGCCCAGCTCACCGCCGCGCAGCTGGAGGTTTGTGATCCGGTAGCGCAGCACCGCCGCCAGCGGCCACCGCTCGTCGTCCCGGAAAGCGGCCAGGTCGAGCACCTCGAAGGCGAAGCGTTGCATGCTGAACGGCAGCCCGACCGGGACGCCGAGGTAGCGGTGTAACACGACGAAGGCGCTCTGGCGGGCGCCCTCGGCGGCCGCGAACGGGTCGTGGAAACCGCGGGCGCGGTCCGCCCACAGGCTGTGGCCGCGCGGGAGCTGGATGGCGCAGAGGAAGTCGTCGTCGGCGAGCTGACGGGAGTCGGTGACGAACACCTCGCCCACCGCCCGCCGGTGAGCGATCGCCCGGGGCACGGTCTGTTCGAAACTGAGCGGCTCCGGCAACAGGACTGTCCGGCTCGCGGCGTCCGGGTGGCGCCTGGCGTCGTTGTCCTCGGCCGACGCCCAGCCCAGGGCGCCTCCCTCCGCGGCCCTGCCGCTGGAGCCCCGTGGTCCCGTCCCGGCAGACCCGTGGTCAGCGTCGAAATCATGCGTGGTCATGGTGTCAGCTCCCACTCGAGACGGGCATCGGGATCAGGCTGTCCTGACCGGAGGCGGCGGTCGGCCCGGTTCGCGGCCGTAGCGGCGAACACGGGCCGCTTGTTGAGCCGGCGGCGCCGGGCCTCGGTGGCCAGCAGGCTGGCGATCTCGCGAGCGGCCGGGCCACGGCGACCGGACGCGCCGGCCAGCACGGCGGCGACCCCGCCCACCAGCCGGCCGGGGGTGAGCAGCTCCGCCGGTGATACGCGATGCGCGAACATCTCCAACAGCCGGTTGATCTGCCCGCTGTCGTAGAGCCGGCGGGTGACCGCCGGCAACACGACCGGCACCGCTCCGAGCCGGCCGAAGTCGGCCGCCATCCAGTAGTAGGAGCTGTACTGCTTGTCCCGCCAGCGCACGAAGTCACCCATCGCCGAGTCGAGCGCGGCCCGTGAGGTGGCCAGCCCGGACTCGATCATCGGCGCTAGAGTCTCCACCTGGTGGAATGCGTCACCGATGCCACGCCCGGCGGCCGGGTCTTTGAAGTGCCCGGCGTCGCCGGCCAGGACCCAACCAGGCCCGGACGCCTCCCGGAAGTAGCCCTCGAACCGCAGGATCCCATAGATCTTGGTGGCCCGGTTGGCATCGCGCAGCGTGTCCGCGATCGGCGCGCAGCTGTTGACATGGGCCATCAGCGACCCTGCCAGATCCCGGCGGAACATCTCGACCTCGTGTTCCCGCGGAGAGACACCGACCAGGTAGAGCCCGCTGTCGGCCGGCCCGGAGAAAATGTGCCGGTCGCCCCACCGGTGGAAGACGAACGTCGGTGCGGCGCCGAGGTTCGCACCCTCGAAATAGGTCCAGTAGTAGACTCGCTCACTCTCAGTAACGTTGTAACGGCGGGCGCCGGTCATCCGGGCCACGGTCGAGTCCCGCCCGTCGGCACCGACGACCAGCCCGGCCCGGATCTCGCTCTCACTGCCGTCGCGCAGCGCCCGCACGCCGACCACCCGCCCGCCTTCGGTTACCAGCGCGGTCACCCGGGTCCCCAGCCGTACATCCGCCCCGGCGTCGGCCGCCGCGCCGGCCAGGATCGGATCGAGCAGGTGACGCCGGACCGCGGCCGCTCCGCCCACATCGCCCAGGTGGAGCGGAAAGCCGGCCGTGAAACGGAAGTCGCCGAGCCGGACATCGCACCGGGACATGAAGGGCGCCCCGGTCGCCCGCACCTGGTCGATCACGCCCAGCCGGTTCAGGAACGCCAGTGAGTCTGCTTGCATGACGTGCGACGACAGGGTTGGGCGGGGGAATGTCACCTGCTCCAGGACGGCCACCTTCAGGCCGCGGCGGGCAAGCAGCGCGCCCAGCGGCGAACCGGCGCACCTCGCTCCCACGACAACCACATCAAACCGCTCGGTCATCTTGGTGCCTCTCTCGCTGCGTTGCGGTCAACCGGCGCCGCACCAGCCGCAGCACCGCCTGTTGCTGGTCATGGAGAAAGAAGTGGCCGCCCGGGAACACATGGGTCTCGAACCCGGCCCCGGCCTGGCCGGCCCAGGCGGAGACACCGCCGGCCGGGGCCGCCGGGTCACGATCGCCGGCCAGCGCCGTCATCGTGACCGGCAGCGACGGCCCTGGCTGGAACTGGTAGCTGGCGGCGAGTTCGAGGTCGGCCCGCAGCAGCGGCACGAAGTGTTCCATCAGTTCTGGTACCGCCCGCACGGCGGCTGGGATCCCGCCGTAGCACCGGTCGACGTAACTGATCAGCTCGTCGTCGGTGGGCGGGACGGCGGACGGCTCGCGCCGGCCGGGCGCGGCCCGTCCCGAGACGAACAGGTGGGTGGGCGGGACGCCGGCCACGGTCAGGCAACGCGCCACCTCGAACGCGACCAGCGCGCCGAGGCTGTGCCCGAACAGCGCGTACGGTGGTGGCGTCTCAGCCGCGATCGCCGCCGCGAAGCTGGCCACCAGCTGGTCCCAGCCGCGGGCCGGTGGTTCGTCGCGGCGCCGGCCCCGGCCTGGCATGGTCGCGTTCCACAGCTCGATGTGGGGGGCTAGCCCGGCGGGCCAGCCGCGGTAGGCGGTCGGCCCGCCACCGGCATGGGGGAAACACACCAGCCGTATCGCCTCCGGGTGCACCACCGCCTCCGGATGCGGCACCGCGCGGGCCACGATCTGCGACGCGGTGGTGCGGGGGACGCTGACGTTCATGCCCCGCGCCCGAGCGGTGCCCGGCCGCTGCCGGTTCCGGGCCGGCTCCCACCGGCCGCGAAGCCGCCGGCCAGCCGCTGGGCGATGTCTTCAACGGTGCCCCCCGCCAACAGCGCCTGCAGCGGCACTGTCACCAGGAAGTCGCGCTCGATCTGGTTCTTCAACTCAACGATCATCAGGGAGCTCATGGCCAGCTCCTCGAGCTGGGCATCGCGGCCAATCCCGGCGGGGTCGCTCAGGTCGAGCGCGTCGGCGACGCGCCGCTGGAGGTAGGCGATCGTCGCCTCGACCTCGACCTCGACCTCGACCGGGGCCGGGGCCGGGGCCGGGGCCGGGGCCGCATCCTGGCCCGCGACGGCGGCCGGTGCCGACGCGGCCACGGCCGGCGGGGTGCCACCGTGGACGTCGAGCCAGTGCCGCCTGCGCTGCCAGGGGTACAGGGGCAGGTTCACCCGGCGGGCCGGTCGCCCCACCACAGCGTCCCAGCGCACATCGAGCCCAGCCTGGTAGAGGCCGGCCACCGAGCGGTGCAGGGATTCGCGGGCCGGCCGGTCGCGGCGCAGACTGCCCACGGCAACGTGGGGGGCACCGATGGCCTCCAGCGTGGTGCCAATATCGTGCAGCAGCACCGGATGGGCGCCGAGCTCGACGAACACGGTCACGCCGTCGCGGGCAAGGGCTTCCAGCGCCGGCTGGAACCGGACCGCGTCGCCCAGGTTGCGGGCCCAGTGTTCGCCGTCGAGGTCACCGCCCCGCATCCGCCTGCCGGTGACGGTCGAGTACAGCGCCGGGCCATCAGCGTCATGCCCGGCCGGTGCCGCGGTGGTGAGGGCGCCCGCGGCCGCGGCCAGCAACGGGCTGTGGAAGCCGTAATCCACCCGCAGCGGCCGGGTCGCGGCACCGAGGGCCCGCGCGCGGTCGGTGACCCGTTCGACCGCCGCCCGCTCGCCGGACACAACGGTCGAACGGGGCGCGTTGACCGCGGCTACCGAGACCAGCCCGCCGTCGGTCGCGACGATCCGCCGCACCTCGTCCGCGGGCAGCGCGATGCTGGCCATCCGGCCCCCGCGGGCCGCCTGCTCGGTCAGCTGGGCTCGGCGCACCAGCAGGCCCAACGCCTCGTCGCGCTCGAGCGCGCCGGCCAGCCGGGCTGCGATGATCTCGCCCATGCTGTGCCCGGCCACGGCGTGCGGTTCGACGCCCCACGCCCGCCACTGGGCGGCCAGCCCGAGCGCGAGCACCCCGATCGTGACCTGGGCGACCTCGGTCCGGTGCAAGCGGGCCTGCTCCTCGGGCGCGGTCAGCTCGGCCAGCGCCGACCACCCGGTCAGGCCGCGGATCAGCGGGTCGCAGGCCTCGACCTCGGCCCGCACCACCGGGTAAGCGGCCAGCACGCCGCGCCCCATGCCCGGCCACTGCGAGCCCTGGCC
>NZ_CAKJTP010000127.1:0-2127 GCF_917627335.1 Protofrankia sp. CiT1
GTGCTGGGGGCTGCCGCGGGTGTGCTGCGGTTTGCCGAGCTGTCGATGCTCGCGGTGGGATGTGTCGTCGTGCTGGCGGCGGCGGTGGTCACGGTCGCCTACCGTCCGCGATTAGGCGCGGAGATCGAGGTCGTTCCCGGCCGGGTCCGGCGCGGTGAGGCGGCTGTCGCGAGTGTGACGATCAGGAACCTCGCGGAGCGGTCCAGCGGTGCCCTGCGGGTCCGCGTGCCGCACGGGGAGGAGGCGACCGAAACACATCTGCGTTCTCTGCGGGGATCGACGCGGCGCACGATCGCGCTACCGTTACCGACCGCGCGCCGTGGGGTGCTGCGGGTCGGCCCGGTGCAGGTCGGCAGAGCTGACCTGTTCGGTTTGCTGTCGCGCTCCCAACAGGTCGGGGAACCGGCCGTGGTGCGTGTCCACCCGGTTGTGTATTCGCTGACGCCGCTGGTGTCCGCTCGGTCGAGCAGCCCTGACGGGCTGTCGGTCGACAGCCGGACCGAAGGCGGCGTGACCTTCCACGCGCTCCGCGAATATGTGCCTGGTGACGATCTCCGGCATGTGCACTGGCGCTCCAGCGCTCGGGCGGGCACCCTGCTGGTGCGGCGGTATGTCGATCCGAGCGAGCCGGTCACGACGGTCCTGCTGGACACGCGGGCGTACGCATACCCGTCCGGAGCGGCCGGCGAGGCCGGGTTCGACGCGGCGGTGGACGTTGCCGCCTCGGTTCTGCTTGCCTCGGCCCGGCTGCGTTTCCCGGTCCGGCTGCACACCACCGGGCATGTTCGGGTCACGGGTCGTGGCGGGCGTGGCGACGGCCAGATCGTTCTCGACGTGCTTGCCGGTGTCGAATGGGACGCCGCGACGCCGGCGGCAGGCAGATCCCGGCCCGCTACCAGCGGATCCGGCAAGGGGGACCGGGATCCCGGTGACGCCAGCGCCCGCCCGGATGACGCGCTGGCCGCGGCTGTCCGGGGGCTTGGCCGTGGCGGGATCGGCACGCTCACGCTTGTCACCGGTGGGGTGGACATCGGGCAGGTGGCCGCGGTCGCCTCGGCTGCCAGCTGGTTCGAGCACGTGATCGTGGTTCGGGTCGGTGCCGCCGGTGCCGCTGCCGGCACTGGAGCCGGAGCTGGGCCGGTGCCATGGTCGGTCACCACGGGCGGCGAACGACTGCGTGTCCTGGATCTCGCCGATGCCGCCGCGCTGGTGCCGGCGTGGCCGGCGACTCCCACCGGGAGGGTACGGTGACGGCGCTCTGGCCCCGGGCCGGGAGCTTTGCCGTGGTCACGGTGATGGCCGGGCTTGCCGGCGGATCGTTTCATCGGGCGTTCGGCTGGGGCCCGCTCACCGGCCCGGTCGCGCTGGCGGCGGTCGTGCCTGTGATCGCCGTGGCGCTGCTCGCGGGGACGCCCCGCCGTCGCCGGGTGCCGTTGTCTTTGTCGCTGCCGTTGCCGACGTCGCTGCTGGCCTGGGCCGCGCTGTGGCTGGGCGTCGTCGCGGTGACGCTGTTCTGGCACGGTTCGCCGACGGTTCCCGGTGTGCTGCCCGCGGTCGGCGACGGTCTGCTCAACGGCTGGGCCCGGCTGCTGGCGGTGACCCTGCCGGCGCCGGATTCGCCGGATCTGCTGGTGGTGCCGCAGGCGTTGACGTGGCTTGCGGCTGGCGTCGGTGCGGAACTGGTGGCAAGGACGCGGACGGTGCTGCTCCCAGCCGTCCCGGCAGTCGTGGTCTTCGTGGCCGGGGTGACGCTGACGGTGTCCGCCCCGGGGTCGAACCTGCTGGTCGCGGCCGCTCTGGTGGCGGCGTCCGGGCTGCTCATACTGTGCCGGCGCGCCGAGATCCGGTCGTTGACGACCGCCAGCGGCCGCGGTGGATCCGGATCGTCCGCGAGCCGAGCCGTCATCGGGGTGGTTGCGGCGGTAGCCGTCGCGGCGGCCTCCGCCCTGATCGGCCCGCTCCTGTCACCGGGGCACGGCCGTGACCCATACGACATACGCGCGCACCGTACGGTACCGCTGCACCCGATATCCACGGTAAACCCGTTGGACCAGGTCGCGGCCTGGCTCGGTGACCCGGGCCGGCTGTTGTTCGCGGTGCGCGCGTCAGCGGCACAGAACGGGACAC
>NZ_CAKJTP010000127.1:2641-7464 GCF_917627335.1 Protofrankia sp. CiT1
AGGTCCCGGCGGTGGCCGGGGAGCTGCCGCGCAGCGGGGAGCTACGCCAGGACGTGGAGATCGACGGTTTGGACGGTGTCTGGCTGCCCGCCATGGACCGCCCGGTCCGGCTTGACGGCGTGGGCTTGGCCGTCGACGTCGACAGCGGCGTTCTGCTCAGCGCCGTGCCGGTGCGTCCCGGCCGCCGGTACACGGTGGTGTCCGCACCGCAGACCATCCCTGACGCAACTGCCCTTGCTGTGTCGCAGCCGGCCACCGACGCCGACGCCGATGCCGCCCGCTACCTGCCGCCCGGCTTGCCCGATTCGGTGCGTGAGGCTGCCCGGCGGGGGTCCGTTGGGAGGATCACCCCATTCCAGCAGGCGTTCGGGCTGGAACAGTACCTTCGCGGCACCTTCAGCTATGACTCGCTTGCGCCGGCTGGTCACACCTACGGACACCTCAACTACTTTCTGACCAGGAGCCAGCGGGGCACCTCCGAACAGTTCGCGACCGTGTTCGCGGTCGCCGCCCGGGTGCTGGGTCTGCCCAGCCGGGTCGTGGTCGGGTTCGCCTTTCCCGGTGGGCCGCGGACAGCGGACGTCCACACCGGCGACGTCCTGGTCTGGCCAGAGATCGACTTCGCGGGTGTGGGCTGGCTGCCGTTCTATCCGACGCCGGAGGAGTCGCGGCGTGGCGGCACTGAGGTCGCCTCCTCGGCATCGGGGGAGTCCAGCGAGCGGGCGCGGCGGGCTGAGGCCGCGGCGGCTGTGCCCGTGCAGTACCCGGCAGCGCCACCATCCGCTCCACCGGTGGTTCGTCACACTTCGTTGCGGGTGTACGTGGGGGTGATCTCCGGTGCTGTCGTGCTCGCCTGTGCCCTCGGCTACCTGGCGGTCGCCGCGGGGTCGCCGGTGGCGCGCCGTCGGCGGGGACGGCGCGCGCGTATCCCCCGGACGCGCGTGGTCGGTGCCTGGCACAGCACACACGACGCCTTGGCGGGCGCCGGCATAGCGATCCCGGCCGCGGCCACCCCGGCTGAGACAGTCGGGATCGCCGCGGCCGGGATCGGCGCCAGCGGCCGGGCGTCGCTGGCGTCCTTGGCGGATCTCGTCACCACGGCGCTGTTCGCCGCGAACGGCATCGGCCCCGCCGAGGCCGACAAGGCCTGGCTGCACGAGAAACAGGTGCGCGCACAGCTGCGGCGGGTCGTGCCGCTGCACCGGCGCATGGCCGGGCGGCTCGCCCCCAGCCAGGTCATCCGGGGGAGGAGATACCGATGATCCCCGGTTACCGGTCCTTCACCGTGATTGCGCACGGTGGGTTCAGCACCGTCTACTCTGCCTATCAGGACCATCTTGACCGCACGGTGGCTATTAAGGTGATTAACGCCGATCTTCGGGACTCCGCCGCGGAACGGCGGTTCACCCGGGAATGCCGGGCAACCGGGCGTCTCACCGGTCACCCGCATATCATCACGATTTTCCAGGCTGGCTCGACGGAGGATCGGCATCCGTTCATCGCCATGCAGTATCTCCCGCGGGGCTCGGTCGCCGACCGGATCCAGCGCAGCGGCCCGATGCGGGCACACGAAGCCCTTCACATCGGTGCGAAAATCGCCGAGGCCATGCACGCCGCGCACGAGGCCAGAATCATCCACCGGGATGTCAAACCCGGCAACATACTGCTCACCGACACCGATGAACCGGTGCTCAGCGATTTCGGCATCGCGAGCCTGGCGGGCTCGGAAACATCCACGAGCCAGGATGCGTTCACGCCGTCCTATACGGCCCCGGAAGTCCTCCAGGGAGAGGAACAGTCGGTCGCAACCGACATCTACGCGCTGGGCGCGACCCTGTTCGCCATGCTGGCGGGCTCGCCGCCGTTCGGATACCGGCCGGGCGACAGCCCGGCCACCATTGTGCTGCGCGTCCTGACTCAGGACCTTCCCGCGTTGCCTCGTGAGCGCGTGCCCGAATCCGTGGAGAACCTGCTGCGGACCGCGCTCGCACGCGACCCGGCACAGCGCCCACAGACCGCCGACGCCTTCGCCGCGGACCTCCGGCACCTCAACGAACGCCTCGGCCACACCGTCCCGCGGATAGCGCCGGAACCGGTCGGTGTGCCGGAGGACGTCGCAGCTGCGGCCGGTGCACCCGGCGTACCCGGCGCGTTTGTGGGTGCCAGGCAGAGCAGCGAAACCGTGGCCGTCCCCGACGCCGTTGCTGAAGCTGTTCCCAACGCGCCCACGCATCCGGACCCGCCGCCACAACCCGCACCGGCCACGCTTGAAGATCATGAACAAGCGGGCCCTGCCGTGGATTCCGATACCGACCGCCGCACGGGCGGTGCGATGCAGGAGATCACCCTGCTCCGGGAAGGCAGACCGGCCCGGCCGGACCCTGGCACAGCGGCATCGGGCCGGGCCGGTAGGCCGCGGCGGGTTCTGGTGCTGCTCGGGGCCACCGCGGCGATCGTCGTGTCACTGGTGGTGATAGCGGTCCTCGCTCCGCGTCGGCCCAACCCGGCGCGCTCCTTGTCAACCTCCGTCAGGACGGCCTCCCCCACGCCATCCCTGGTCACGCCCGCGCCGGTCACCTCCGCCGACATCCAGGCTGCGCGCCCGACTGGTCTACGCGCTGATGACGCTGGAGCGACGGTCACGCTGACCTGGCAGAACGGCTCACGGACCGATACTGATCTGATCGTGCAGACCGCGAACCCCCCGGACGTTCCCCCAGTGCCGGTACAACGGTTGCCCGCCGGCGCGGCCATCATCCAGATTGCTGATCTGGATCCCAGCAAGGGCTACTGCTTCCACGTCGGCCCCGTGCTCTTTGACCCCGTCGGACACAGTCTGATCAAGGCATGGTCGGACTATGTCTGTATCCGCGGCGCCACACCGCCCCCTGCCTGAGCCTGCCGGATAATCAGGCCCAGGCAGGGGGGCGGCTGCTACCTCCGGTAATCCTGCTTTCCGGCACACCCGCATTCGCGTCAGCAAGGAGGGACGTTGAAGTCGGTGTTGTGATAAGGCGGGCCCTGGCCGGGGACGTCGCCATTCCGGAAGTTGTTCGCGACACCGTAGTACTGGCCGTTCCAGGGGCTGCTGGCAATCCTGTACCACCAGCCGTCCGGATTGGCTGACTGGATTAGGGGCTCATATACACGGCACTGCACCTCAACGTAGGCGCCCACCGCGATGCGCGGGCCTTGACCGGAAGCGTTGTGCGGGTTGCTGAATGTCGGAGAGCCAGTGCTGCCGGTTTGTTCGCGGTACGTGGTGGGAGCTGGCGGCGGGGGCGGAGAGGAAGCAGGCGGCTGGGAGGAAGCGGGCGGTTGAACGGGAGTGGGCGGCGGGGACGAAGCGGATGGTTGAACGGGAGTGGGTGACGGGGAGACAGCGGGCGGGGCAGCCGGAGTCGGCTGTCCACCGGCAGGCGGGGCCGTACGGCTCGGGCTGGGGGCTGGTCCGACGACTGGGGTTGGTACCTGGGGCGGGACGGCTGTCGACGGCTGGGAGCGCGGGGCCTGGCGGGGAGCCAGGATCACGTGCGCGGGCAGCGGCTGGGGTGGGGCGGCTGTCGACGGCTGGGAGCGCGGGGCCTCGTGGGGCGGTGTGATCGTCTGCGTGGGCAGCGGCCGAGGTGGGGTGGTGGCGGCGCTGCCGGCGACGTCGGGGGCGTGTTTTTCGATCGGCTGGGCCGAGCCGTCCGGCCGGACCAGGACCGCGTGGGAGCCGCGCTCGTCATTTGCCCAGAGCATCCCGTCCTTGACGAAGACGGTGAGCTTCGCCGGCTCAGGGGTAACGGTGATCGGCGAACTGAACTGCCCCAGGTCGGCTGCGTAGACCAGCAACCGTCCCTTGTCGTTGTCGGGTATGTACACCCGGTTGCCGGCCACCACGGGAGCGCCGAGCTTCCCGGAAGGGTCCTGGGAGCCGAGATCGACCGCGCGGACAGCACCGGCGCCCGGGTCGGCCAGCAGCATCGTGGTCGTCCCGTCGACAATGACGGGGGTGAGATGGCCGTCGACGGACGGCGCCACGAGCAGTTGACGCCCTTGCCCGGCCGGGTCCGGCAGCCGCAGCGCCGGGGCGGGGCGGCCGTCGCGCACGGGTACCAGCGCTGGCGTGGTCGCGTCGACCGCGACCGGCAGCCCGTCTACTATGATCAGTGACAGTCGGTAGCCTGGCCGGGCGACCGTGACCGCTGTTCCCGCTGTGCCGCGGCGAACCGGGACAAGCTGCCCTTTCTCAGGTAAGGCCACCCACAGCGTGCCGTCAGCGGTCAGCCCGGCACCACCGATCGCTGAACCAAAGGAGAGCGGCGCGCCCAGCGGGTCCAGCGTTTTCGGGTCGATCCGCTGGACCCGCTGGGCGACGTGCGCGTCGATGACATATGCCTGGTCCGCGCCCGCGACAACGGTGGTGCCGGTTCCAAAGCCCCGCTGCTCGGCGACGGCCAGCCCGACCGGGTCGATCCGGCTGGTCACGCCGGTGTCGGTGTCGGTGACCAGGACGTTGGGCCCATCCTGGGTGACCGTGAGGTGATGTTCCCTGCCGCCGTTGATGGTCACGCTGGCGTCGGCTCGCCCGGATGGCCCGTTCACATGCGAGATGATCCCCTGGCTGCTGCTGACCAGCCATGCGCCGACGTCCCCCAGCCGCACGACGGCGGAACCCGCGCTCTGCCCCAGCACGATGACCGCCGATCCGCTGGCGAGCAGGAGCGCCAGCGGGACCGCGACCGCTCCGCGTGCCCGTGACCTGGCGAGCCGTGACTCGGCGAACCGTGACAGCAACCGTCGACGGGTTGACCGCTCGCTGCGAGTTCGCCTCATCG
>NZ_CAKJTP010000127.1:7940-12996 GCF_917627335.1 Protofrankia sp. CiT1
CGTGAGGAGCGGTCCCAACGCACCTCGCGGGGGCGTATGTCGGCGATGAGCGAGAGAATGCGGCGCTTCACGGAAGTCCCACGCGCGTCCCACGCGCCCTCGCGACGGCGGCGACGCCGGCCGCGAGCCGGGGACGCCGGCTGCGGGCCAGGGAAACGGAGAGGAGAGGTCGTGCGAGGCCGGAACTGCTTCGCCAGGTTCGACGACCTGCGGGCCGGTGTTGCCTGGGAGTTCTCGCGGCCCGCCTGCCGTCTGGCGGCGGTCCGGCCCGACGAGGTCGCCCCGCTGCTGGCCGAGGTCGAGGCCGCGACCGCCGGGGGTTGGTGGGCCTGCGGCTTCGTTGCTTACGAGGCGGCGCTGGACCGGCGCCTCGCTGTCCACCCGCCCGCCCACGGCCTGCCGCTGGCCTGGTTCGGCGTGTGTGCCCCGCCCCGTCTCGTCCCAGCCGTCCGCGAGCCGGACCCGGCTGCCTACCGTGTCGGCGAGTGGTGGCTGGCCTGGGACTCCGAGACCCACCGGGCCCGCGTCGAGGCCGTCCGCCGGCACATCGCCGCGGGCGAGACCTACCAGGTCAACCTGACCACCCACCTGACCGCCGAGACCCTCGGTGACCCGTTCGCCCTCTACACCGACCTCGCGCTCGGCCAGCGCGGCGCCTTCAACGCCTACCTCGACGTCGGCATGTTCGTTGTCGCCAGCGCCAGCCCGGAATTGTTCTTCGAGACCCGGGGCCGGCAGGTGCGGATGCGGCCGATGAAGGGCACCGCGCGCCGGGGCGATACCCCGGCCGAGGACGCGGTGATCGTCGCGGCTCTGCGCGCCAGCGAGAAGGAACGCGCCGAGAACATCATGATTGTCGACCTGGTGCGCAACGACCTCGCCCGAGTCGCGGTCACCGGCAGCGTACGGGTGACCTCCCTGCTGCACGCGGAGCGGTACGCGACGGTGCACCAGCTGACCTCGGAGGTGTGCGCGCGCCTGCGCCCAGGCATCGGCCTGCCTGAGGTGTTCCGCGCGCTGTTCCCGTGCGGCTCGGTCACCGGTGCGCCCAAGCCGCGCACCATGGAGATCATCCGGGATGTGGAGGATGGTCCGCGGGGCGTTTACTGTGGCGCCATCGGCATGGTTGCGCCTGCCGATGCCCCTTTCCAGGCTCGTTTCAGTGTCCCGATCCGTACTGTTCTGCTCGACCGTGCCACGGGCGTCGCTGCCTATGGCGTTGGCGGTGGCATCACCTGGGGCTCCGATCCCGCCGCTGAGTACGCGGAGCTGGCCGCCAAGACGGAGGTTTTCACCCGCCTCGTCCGCCTGGACCGTTCCCGGTGCTGTTGACGCGGATAATCATTGGGTATCCGCGTGACGTCGCTGGACATGTCCCGCTGCCGCCGTCGGGTCAGGACGATACGTCCGCATGGTGCGGCGGCTGGCCGGCCAGGCGGACGCGGCTTTCGCTGGGGATGCGGAGCGCGATGACGGCCAGATCGTCGTGGCCGTCGCTGGGGTGTTCGTCGGCCAGCGCGTGGCACAGCGTGGGTAACGGCTGGTCGGCGTAGGTCGCGGCCAGCGCGGCGAGCGCGGCCAGACCATGGTCGATCGGATGGGAACGGTGTTCGACGAGCCCGTCGGTGAACAGAATCAGGGTGGCGCCTGGCGGTAACGCGAGAGTGCGGTCGTGGCGAGGCAGGCCGACGTCGACCCCCAGCGGTACGTCGGGCTCGGTCTGCAGGTAGCGGCTGCCGCCGTCGGGGGTGAGCAGCAGCGGTGGGAGATGGCCGGCGCTGCTCCAGGACAGTTTCCACCTCCCGCCCATCGGCTCGATGCGCGCGAGGCAGATGGTGGTCACCGGATTTTCCTCGATCGCTTCCAGCGTGTGGTCGAGCTGAGTGAGCACGGCGCTGGGTGGGCCGCATTTGTCGTACAGCAGGGCGCGCAGCATGTTGCGGGTCTGGGCCATGGCGGCCGCGGCGACAAGGTCATGGCCGACGACGTCGCCGACGACGGCCCCGACCGCTCCGTCGGGCAGCAGCAGGGCGTCGTACCAGTCCCCACCGACATGCCCTGTTCGCGAGCCTCGTTGCGTCGATGCCTTGTAGACCTCGGCGACGGACAACGGAGCCAGGTTGGGCAGGCGGGGCAGGAGCAGGCGCTGAAACTGTTCGGCACCGGTGCGGACCTGGTCGAACAGGCGGGCGTTCTCCACCGCGACAGCGGCGGCACCTGCCAGCGCCACGACGACAGCCTCGTCCTCCTTGTCGAAAGGCCGCCCATCCGATCGGTCGCAAAGATAGATGTTTCCGTATATTCGGCCACGCACACCGATGCCGACGCCTAACATGGTGCGCATTGGTGGATGACCCGGTGGGAATCCTACCGAATCCGGGTGCGTGGGAATATCGTCCACGCGGATCGAGGTCGGCTGCCGAATCAGGTGGCCCAGCAGCCCATGGCCGTGTGGTTGCTCGATTCCCGCCAGGGCGTGGTACTCCTGCTGGCTCAGACCGATCGGGATGAACTCCGCCAGGCCTTTGCCCCGCTCGTCCAGCACGCCCAGGGCGCCGTAGCGGGCGTCGGCGAGTTTCATGGCGGTGCTGACGATCTGCCGCAGCACAACTGGCAGGTCCAGTTCCCGGCTGATGAGCAGAACAGCGTCCAGCAGCGCCCGCACGCGCTCGTTGGCGCGACGCAGCTGCGCGATCCGGGCGGGGATCGGCTCGACGGTCTCAGCGGCGTGGGCCTCTGTCTGGGTGCCCCGCGCCGGGTGGCCGCAGGCTTCGCCGTACTGGCTCACAAGGTCCCCTCCAACGTCGAGCCGGGCGCCCCCGTGCCCTGTCGCATGGGGCCGGCTGCCGCAGGTCCGTGCGGTTGGATAGCCCTTTACAAGCGTGCCCGGCCGGGTGGGCGCAGACGCGGGGGACGGGTCTGCGAATGACCGATCGGGTGGACGTCGAACGAAGTGAACGAAACAGCAATCGACATTATGCATGGCTGTCGCTCAGGGTTCACTGTCCGGTTTCGTCCGGTGGCCAGCTCGACGAGCGGCTGGAAGAACATCCGCGGGCCGCCCCGGTCGAACAGCTTCCGGCGGCAGTCACTCGGTCAGGCGCGCCAGGGCGGCCAGCGGGACAATGCTCGCTTGTCGTGCCTGGAAAGGCCGATACAGCGGATGGCGGCAGATCATCGTCAGGTGACGAGGGGCGCGGTGGGGTGGGTGGGACGGGTACCGCGGGTGCCGCGGGCGCTGGGGTGGGTGCACGGGTATCGCCGCGCCTGGCTGCGCGGCGACGTGCTTGCCGGAGTGACGGTGGCGGCCTACCTGGTGCCGCAGGTGATGGCCTATGCGGGGGTCGCGGGTCTGACGCCGGTGGCGGGGCTGTGGGCGGCGTTGCCCGCGCTGACGATCTACGCGGTGTTCGGGTCCTCGCGACAGCTGTCCGTCGGCCCGGAGTCGACGACGGCGCTGATGACAGCCGCCACCATCGGGCCGCTGGCCACGGGGGACCCGGGCCGGTACGCGGCCCTCGCGGCGGCGCTTGCGGTTGTGGTCGGGCTGTTGGCGCTCATAGCGGGGGTGGTGCGGCTGGGGTTCGTCGCCGATCTGCTCTCCCAGCCGATCCTGGTCGGTTACCTGGCCGGTGTCGCCATCATCATGATTGTCGGTCAGCTGGGCAAGACGACCGGTGTTCCCGTGTCGGGCAAGCATCTGTACGGTGAGGTCGCGTCGTTCGTACATCACGTGGGGGCGGCCCAGGTGGGCACCGTCGCGCTCGCCGCGAGCGTGCTGGTGTTCCTTTTCCTGCTCGAGTGGCGCTGGCCTGGCGTGCCGGGGCCGCTGCTCGCCGTCGTGCTGGCCACAGCCGTCGCCGCGGTGTTCGATCTGCGCGCGCGTGGGATCGCGGTCGTCGGCGGCATTCCCGGCGGCCTGCCCCGGCCGACGCCGCCGGCTGCCGAAGACCTGGTCAAGCTGGTGATCCCCGCTCTCGGGGTGCTGTTCGTCGGGTTCACCGACAACATGCTGACCGCCCGGGCGTTTGCCAGCCGCGCCGGCCACGGGGAGATCGACGCGGGCGGGGAGCTGTTCGCGCTCGGCGCGGCCAACCTCGGTACCGGGCTCCTGTCCGGTTTCCCGGTGAGCAGCAGCGGCAGCCGCACCGCGCTCGGCGCAGCCGCCGGCAGCCGCAGCCAGCTGCACTCGTTGGTCGCTGTCGTCGCCGTGGTCGGGGTGCTGCTGTTCCTGCACCCGGCGTTGGCCGCTTTCCCGACGGCCGTGCTCGGCGCGATCGTCATCTATGCCGCGGTCCGGCTGGTGGATGTGGCGGGCTTCCGGCGCCTGGCCCGGTTCCGGCGCAGCGAACTGCTGCTCGCGCTCGCCGCGCTCGCCGGTGTGCTCACCTTCGACATCTTCTACGGCATCCTGATCGCCGTCGCCCTGTCGCTCGCCGACCTGCTGACGCGGGTGGCGCGGCCGCACGACGCGATCCTCGCCCGCGTGCCCGGGGTCGAGGGCATGCACGACATCGACGACTACCCGGGCGCCGAACTCATCACGGGTCTTGTCATGTACCGCTACGACTCGCCGATCTTCTTCGCCAACGCCCAGAACTTCCGTCGCCGCGCGCTTGCCGCTGTCGGCGAGATGGCGCGACGAGGCCCCGTCGAGTGGTTCGTCCTCAACATGGAGGCGAACACCGAGGTCGACATCACCGGCCTGGACGCCCTGGAGGAGCTACGCGCGGAACTCGCCGGCCGGGGCATCGTCGTCGCGCTCGCCCGCGTCAAACAGGAGCTGCTCGACGCTCTTGTCGCCCATGGCGTGGCCAGCCGGATCGGTGCCGGCCGCATCTTCCCGACCCTGCCCGCCGCGATCGCCGCGTACACGGAGGCCGCCGGCCTCGCAGATAAGAGCGCCCGAGGATAGGACTGTCCGGCTCGCGGCTCCCCGCATCCCGCCCGGCCGCGTTGTCGTCAGTCGGCTCCCAGCACCAGGGCGCCTTCCTCCGCCGCCTTGCCGGATCGGGCGCGGCTGAGCCGCTCACTGATCGAACGCCCTATCCTCGGG
>NZ_CAKJTP010000128.1:0-723 GCF_917627335.1 Protofrankia sp. CiT1
ACCGTCCGGGGAGAAGCCCACCGCCCGGATCAGGTTCCGGTGCCCGGTGAATACGGCGGTGCGTACCGGTGCCGCTCGATCGGCGACGTCCCACAACACGACGCTGCGATCCGTGCTGCCCGTGGCCAGGCTCCCGCCGTCCGGGCTGAAGACGACCGCGCGTACGGCGCCGCCGTGGCCGCTCAGGCCGGCTGTCTGGTACGGGTGCGTGGGGTCGGTCAGATCCCACAGCCGTGCCTGCGCGTCGTCCGTCCCGGTGGCCAGCGTGTGCCCCTCGGGGCTGAAGGCTGCGGACAGCACCGCGGGACGGCCGGCTGGGGCGAGGACCGCCTGCCGGCGCGGGTGGGAACGGTCCGTCACATCCCATACCTCTGTGGTTCCGTCCTGCCAGCCGAGGGCCAGCAGCCGTCCGTCGGGGGAGAACACGGCGGTGTTGAGCGGGCCGTCGTGGCGGGGTAACCGGGCCAGGCGGGTCGCCTCCGGGGGACGGGCACCCACCGCCCACAGCGAGGGCACACCGAGGTCGGAGGCGAGCAGGGTGCGTCCGTCGGGGCTGGCGGCCGCGCTCTGGATGACTGTCCCCATCCCGCCGACGGTTCCCAGGCCGACGGGATGCGCGGGGTCCGCCAGGTCGAACATCCCCAGGACGCCGTCCTGGCCCAGCAGGTACAGCAGACGCCCACCGTCGTCGAGCCAGGACGCCGTCACACCCTGGGTGAACGT
>NZ_CAKJTP010000128.1:1206-9712 GCF_917627335.1 Protofrankia sp. CiT1
CGGCGGGCTGTGCGCAACCACGTCGGCGATCTTGCGACGATGGCCAGGTTGGGAGACGTCCCAGACCTGCGCGGTGCCGTCACCGGTACCGATGATCAGAATTCGGCCGTCCCGGCTGTGGGTCAGCGTGGTGACGACGTTCGGCAGGCCCTCGACAGCCACGGAGAACTGGGTTCCCGCCAGGACATCGAGCAGCGCCGCGCGGCTGGTCGCCGACGGGTCCCGCTGGTACGCCTCCACCGCGAGCAGGAGCGCGGACCGTGGCTCGGTACCGGTAGCCGAGATCGCCGCGGCCTGCAGCTGGCGGACGGTCGCGGCCTGGCTGCTGCGCCGCGCGCTGGAACGCTGCTGGAACGCCAGGCCGGCGGCCAGCGCCGTCAGGCACAGGGCAAGTGCCAGGCCGGCAAGGATCTGCCTGAGCCGGCGGACCCGCCGGCGCTCCCGGGCCTGTTCGGCCTGTTCCATTCGGATGCTGGCGTCGAGGAACTCCTGGTCGGCCACTCGCAACAGGCGCTTGTGCCGGGCGTCCGCGGCCCATTCGCGGGCCGCCGCCAACCGGACGCCGCGATGGCAGAACGCCGGATCGCGACCGGCGCGCTGCCAGGCATCCGTCGCGTCGGCCAGCTGCTGGCGGATGAGCAGCCCGGCGCGATCCTCGTCGATCCATCGACGCAGCCGCGGCCAGGCACGCAGCAGCGCCTCGTGGGAGAGCTGCGCCCCGCCGTCGTCGACGGTGACCAGCCGAGCCTGCGCCAACCGGTCGCACACCAGCGTGATGAGCTGGCGCTGCACGCTGGAACGACCGTGGGCCATCTCGCGTAGGTCGATGCGCTGCCGCACCGCCTCCCCATCGCCGCCGCTCAGATACACCATCCGCACGAACAGTTCGCGCAGGGCCACCCGGCCGGGTTCCGCGAGCGAGTCGTGGATCTCCTCGGCGGTGCGGGTGACCGACTGCCAGATACCGCCGGTGGCCTGGTAGCCGGCGAGGGTGAGGGTGCGGCCGCTGCGCCTGGTCCAGGTGGCGCGCAGCACGTGCGCCAGGAACGGCAGGGCCGCGCCGAGCGTGGCGGCTCCGCCCTCGCGGAGGTCCCGGAGCAGCAGGTCGGTCAGCCCGGGTTGCAGGACCAGACCGCTCGCGTGGGCGGGGCGTTCGATGACTGCCCGCAGCCCGGCATCATCCAGGGGCGGTAGTGTCACTTGGCCGTCCCGCAGCGCGCGGACCAGCTCGGGATGTTCCAGGCAGCTTCCGTAGTGATCCGCCCGGAGCCCGAGCACCACCTGGACGCGGCCCGGACCGGTGCCGGGGCCACCAGCGTCACGGGGGCCACCAGGGCGACCAGTGTCGCGGGGGCCATCCGGGTCACCGCACAGGACACGGATGAATCGCGCCCGCTGGCCGGGATCCGCGCACCGGGTGAAGACCTCCTCGAACTGGTCGACGACAAGGACCGCGCACCCGCCGGGCCGTTCGGCCATGCTGGGTAACCGCCCGGCCAGCAACTGCCGTTCCACATCCCCCAGGGGCTTTCCGGCCGCCGCCGCCAGGCGTTCGGCGAGCGCCCGCATCGGCTGGGCTCCCGGCGCGGGCAGCAGCACCGCCGGCCAGGGGCTCGTCCGGTCCGCCTCGTGCCGGCGGTCCAGCGCGGCCAGCAGCCCGGCACGCAGGAGCGAGGACTTGCCCACGCCGGAGGACCCCACGAGCACCAGCGGGCGATGAGCGGGGCCGTTCCCGGTGACGTCCCCGAGCAGCCGGCGGACAAGATCCTCCCTGCCGAAGAACCGTTCGTGGTCGTCTGGCTGGAACGGCTCCATCCCCGGATAGGGACACGGGGAGTCGTCCAGCGGCTCGGCTGACCCGTCAGCGGACACGTCATCGCGCGCTGGGACGGGCCGCTGGTAGGCGGGATTCGCGGCGAGGACGAGTTCACCGGCTCGGCCGTCGCTCTGCCGGTGCGGCCGCGCCGCCGTTGCCTGCAGCCGCCGGTCGAGGCGCCCGTAGATGTGGTCGAGGGTCAACCGGGCCGGGCCGGCCGGGTCACCCTCGCGCAGCAGCCGCAGCAGCTCGCCGCTGAACAGGGTGTGGCGCTCGCCCGGCGGGGCGTAGGAGACGGCGTAGTGGGATGCCGAGGTCAGCAGGTAGCTGCCGCGCGGCCGGGCGGAGGCATAGGGATCACGCTGCCGGCCGTGGGCTGTCGCGTCCGCCAGGCCGGAGAAGCAGCAGTCGAGCACGACCACGGTGCTGGCCGGCAGCTCCGCGAGAATGTCCCGGACAGTCTGGTAGGAGACGGACCGGGCGACCCGGTCGCCAGCGAGGCTGGCATGCGTGGCCAGGTACAGCCGATCCCCGGGCCCGAGCAGGCCGTGCCCCGCGAAGTAGAACAGGACGACGCCGCCCGCCTGCGCGGCCGCGGCCTCCACCGCGTCGAGCACGGCGCCTTCGTCGACGGGATCGACGATCGTGTGGATGTTCGCGGGCGCCATGCCGCACACCTCTTCCAGCGCCCGCCGCAGATCCTCGACCGTGGTTGCCACCGACGGCAGATCCGGCAGACGTGACCCGTCGGCGTGGCGGCTCGTTCCCACCAGGACCGCCCGTGCGCCCATCCCGGCGAGGTCGCCGAGCGGCAGCTGCCGCGGTGCCGCCATCCGTCCGAGCCCTCCTCCGTCCGGCCAGCCCTGTGTGCCCCTGGTGCCGGGCGCTCTGCCGGGCGTTATCCGGCCGGTGCGGCGGGAGGCCGCGCTGTCTCGCCGGGGATCGGCTCGCCGCCGGGGATCGGCTCGCCGGGTTCCAGCGACCGGGCGAGCTGCTGGGCCAGCTCGTTCACCTGTCGCGCGTCCAGCCCGCGGACGTGTTCGGCCGCCACCGTGAGGGTGGTCCCATCGGGGCGGGTGATGGTCACGGTCTGGTTGCCGGCTCGGCGCTGCACCCACGCCACCAGCGCGGCGGCCAGCACGGTGGCAACCCCTCCCGGTTCCAGGACCACGGTGAGCAGATCCGTGGCCGTGCCCATGACCGCCGGCGGTGGCGCCGCGGCCGGAACACGGCGGACCCGGCCGCGGAGTTCCCGCTCCCGGCCAAGCCAGGTCCCCAACGGCGCGACGCTGCCGTCCGGCCAGCCACCGCCGCCCTGTAACGAGATGACGACTTCCACGGTCCGTATTGTGCTCTTTGGGCCGCCGCGAGGGGAACGAGAGGTCCGGATGGATATCGCTGCCCCGCTTTCGGGCATCGCTCCCAGGCGCCGTCGGTATCGCGCCCGGACCAGTGATCAGGCCTGGCAGCCCGGCGCAGCTCAACGCCGCGTCCCCTATCCCTACTGCCTCCCTATGTATGGCCGGCCGGCCTACCGTTCGCTGCCCGGATTCCCACCACCACCGGCGTCGTCGTCCGGTACGGACTGGGCACCCGGATGCTGGTGGCCCGCGGGGCCCTGGGCGAATGTGGTCAGCATCGTGGTGGTGACGGTGGTGACGAAGTCCCGCACCACCGGCCCGGCCGCGCCGGACCCGCACACATCGGTCACCGCGCACACCCACGCGCTGGTACCCGCGTCGAACACGCCCGCGCCCGAGTCGGCCGTGTAGTAACTGACATCGGAATGGTCGGGCCGACCGTGACAGACCACCGGCGAATGGGCGAGAACCTCGATCCGCGGTGGTGTCGGATACGCGCGGTCGACCCGGTCGTACTCGGATCCGATCATCCCCGGGATGCGGCTGCCGGCCGTCACCGCGGCGCCGGCGAGCAGCCAGTGCCCGGGGTCGCGGACCACGAGGTCGGCATGTACCGGATTGCACTGGTACATGCCACCGGTGAGCGAGCTCTCCGGACTCGCGTCCGGCGGGGACGGCCAGTTCGCGGTCACCGCGGCGTTGTCGACGCCGTTCAGCGGATCCTCGGCGGCGATCTTGTAGCCGGTTTCCAGCCGGTCCGGCCCGACGCGCGTCGGCCCGAGCCTGATCCGGCGGAACACCGCGTTCGCCCCGAGAAAGGCCAGGTTCACCCCGCGGTCACGGGCCCGTGTCAACGCGTCCCGCATCGCGGGCGAGTAATACTCGTCATGCCCCATGGAGACGACCGCGCGGGCGCCGTCCAGCAGCGCCGGGTCGGCATGCAGGTCGATGTCGGTGGCATAGGCGACGGGCAGGCCGAGTTTTTCCGCGAGGATGATGACGGGGGCCTCGTTCCCGGTGAAGTCCGCGGCGCCGTCACCGTAGTCGTACGGCCGGTCGAACGACACGGCCCGCGCCCGGTCGGCGAATCCCTTCGGACCGTGGTAGAGGCTGTAGCCGCCCCACGCATTGTACGCCTGCCAGGTTGTCACCGCCGCGAGCAGCACCACCCGCCCGGACATCGTCGGGCTGCGGACGGTCAACGGGACGTAGGTCTGGAAGCCCTCGGAGTTGTCCAGGCGGATCAGATACGCGCCCGGTGGCCAGCTGTTCGTTGCGAACGTCGTGGTCGGCTCCCAGGCCGTGCTGACGGTGTTGGTCGACGGGTCGCGGGACGCGGGGGCCTGCACCCGGCCGGGCAACGGGCCCACCTCGGTGACCAGGCGGCAGGTCCGTCCGCCGTACCAGCCGATCCGGAAGACGGTGGCCGTGACGGTGGCCGCGGTCGTGGAGGCGAACAGGCGAAGTTCGTCCCCCGAGCGGATGCTGGTGTGGTCAAGCCAGCCTTCCACCGCGTGGTTGTAGCCGAGCCGGGCCAGCCCGCAGTCACCACCGGGTTTCGCGTTCTCGGCCCGGACGTCGAAGTCGGCGCCCACCCCGGCGCCGTCCCGGCCGGCCCCCTGTCCGCCCGGCCCGCTCCCGTTGCCCTGGTTGGTCCCGTTGCCCTGGCTGCTCCGGCCGCCGTGGCCGGTGCCGCCGCATCCGCCGAGGAGGGCCGCGAGCACAACCATGACGGTGACGGAGGCCGCGACAGCCGTGGGCCATGCGGCAGACCCGCGCCGACCACGGTCCTGGCTCCGATGGTCCTGGCTCCGATGAGCGAACATGCCGGCCATCCTCGCCGGTGGCCTCCCACAGCCGCCACCGGCGGTGGCCGGCTGCGGGCTCCGTTGACGGGCTCCGCTCATCAAGCAGCCTGATCGTGGGATTGGGGCAGGCGATTCCCGGTGCTCCGCGCCGCGGATCCGCTTAGATTCCCCTGGGGCCGCCGGAGGTGTGCGCACAACCGCGATCCCACGTCCGTCGGCCCGGCGAGAGCAGCTCAGGCCAACAACACCAGGCCAACAAGGGAGATCAGGATGTCGACCGCCGACCCGGCCGCTCATGCACGTCGCCTCGACCGGATCGGGGCCTGCGCATGACCATCTCCCAGCCGACGGCTTCGGGCCCGATCAGCTCCGGTGCGCAGGCGGCGCGCGGCGAGCGCCCCGGCAGCCCGGTCAAGGCCCCTTGGGCGGTGCTGCCGGACTACCAGTGTTTCGGCTGCTCGCCGTACAATGATCAGGGCCTTGCGCTGCAGCTGCGGACCCATCCCGAGGGGCTACAGGCTCGCTTCGATTTTGGGCGGGCACACGAGTCGTACCCCGGCATCGTGCATGGTGGCCTGATCGGGGTGGTCTGCGATGAGATCATGGGTAACCTGATCGTGCTCCAGACCGGCCGCACCGCGTTCACCACGGTGCTGAAGGTGCGCTACGTCTCGCCGATGTTCGTCGGCAGGACGTACGACTGCATAGCCCGTATGCGGCCGCCGCGGGAGGGGCAACAGGCCGGTACCGGGCTCACTCATGCCGCCTCCGAGATCCTCGATCTGGACGGCGCCACGATGGCCACCGCGACGGCCAGCTACCGGCTTGTCAGCCTGGACGAGGCGCGCCAGCGCTTCACCCTGGCCGACAGCGACGCGGACCGGTTGCGGGACGCGCTGCCCGGATACCGCGACGGGCATGGGAACGAGGCACAACCGCACGAGTGAGTCAACTGGCAGGCAGATAAAGTTCCTGGTTCTCGCGCGGTCTTTCGGTGATTCCGGACTGCCCGCGGGTGGCGGCCTCTCCTCCAATGCTACTTTGTGTGACGGATTTCGATTGCCGTGCTTATGGGTGCCTGCTGGCGCTCCGCATTCATCTGCTTACGTGTTGTTTTCAGATTTTCTGTTCTGCCTGCTAGGCGGGTATGACGTGCGCTGCCCGGTGTCTCTCGCGGGTGAATGTTGATCAATTTATTGCTGCCGGCAGTGTCATATGTTCGTTTTGATGGTAGCTCTGCGTGGTAACTGGTGGAGATGCGCCAACAAGATGACAGGAGAGTTTCACGAAGCCCTTTGCGTTCGGCAGCATTTCATGCAAAGCTGTTCTGCGAACGGTGGATTCGAGGGGGCGCCATTTCCCGGCGCGTGGTTGAGGGTGCCACCAGCACCTCGCCGAGCGCTCGGGTGGCCAGGGCTGAGGGGGATGGGATAGATGGTACGACCTGTCTGACGGCGGCGGTTCGGGAATCCTGCTGCCGTTATAGCCGGCCAGTCACCTGCCGAGGCGTGGCAAGGCAGCAGTCCTCCGCTTGGACGGGCGATTCGCGTCGCCCGTCCGCGGGTTTTTCCACGGCTGGTCGAGCAGCTCTCATAGCTGGTTGGTGAGCACCATCCACGCAGGCCGGGGCTGCTTGGCCATGGGTATGCGCCCTTTTTGTCATGGGCGCGTATGCCTTTATGGAGAAGCTATGTTCGTGTCGCGTGCCGTCGATCACGCGTTAATTGGAAGCGCTGTTTCCAAGGTTTTCCACGTGCTGTCTGATGTGTTAGAGGAAATTGTCGGACTGGTATTCGTGCTGTATCTGGCAGCCGGCGTCGCATGTATTTTTCTGGCCATTTTCCTGCGCGCTCGCGGCCGCCTCGCGCGCGCGTCGACCGGGCGTTTCACCGTGGCCGAGAAAGTCGGCCGGCCAGCTGGGCGAAGGATCCGTTGATGAGTCGGTCAGGCCGTGTACGTGATGTCATGGTTTCGACAGGATTGCTGGGTGGTTTCGCATGTCGGTTACGGGAGGCCCCCGGACGCCGTCGGCCGGTCGCGTCCGGCCCGGTCCGGCCGCGGGTGCTGTGGCACGCGGGCCTGCTCCCGCCCGTTGCCGGGTACCTGGCTGTCCCGGCGGCCGCGCAGGCACAGGCCCACGGCACGGCGGCCGTCCGGTCCCCGGTGGCGTTACTCGTGTCCTTACCCGGCGGCGCGCTCGGCGCCGCGTGGCCGCTGGCCGCCGGGCTGATCGTCATGGGTTTCCTCTACCTGATGGCGATGCTGCTGTTGTCGGGTACCCGCGAGCAGCCTCCGGCCGTCACCCCCAGCGGCCTGTTCTACGTGTTCGTCATGCCCTGCCTCAACGAGGAGGCGGTGATCGGGGCAAGCGTGCGGCGGCTGCTCGCCACGGCAAGGGACGACATCCGAGTCCTGGTGGTCGACGACGGCTCGGACGACGCGACGGCCAGCATCGTGCGCGGGTTCCGGGACGAGCGGCGGTGGCTGTTACGGCGCGATCCGCCCAACGCGCGGTCAGGCAAGGGCGCGGCGCTGAACGCCGCCATCGCCTACCTCGCCGATCACGATGAGATCGCCGTCCGGGACCCGGACGATGTGATCGTCGTTGTCGTCGACGCGGACGGGCGCCTCGATTCCCATGCCATCGATGCCGTCGCCCCGTACTTCAGCGACCCGCGTACGGCAGGTGTGCAGACGGGTGTCCGCATCAACAACCGGCATGGCAACCTGCTGGCCCGCATGCAGGACATGGAGTTCGTGATCTATACCGACATCTTCCAGCGTGGTCGGGCCCATGTCGACAACGTGGGGCTGGGCGGCAACGGCCAGTTCGTCCGCCTTTCGGCGCTTCGGTCGCTCGGCCCGCGGCCGTGGAGCCACAGCCTGACCGAGGATCTCGATCTCGGGGTCAGGCTGCTGCTCGCGGGCTGGCGTAACCGGTTCTGCGCACAGGCTGATGTCCACCAGCAGGGGGTGGTGAAACTACGCCGGCTACTGCGCCAGCGCTCCCGCTGGTTCCAGGGGCACCTGCAGTCATGGCGGCTGATACCACAGGTGATTCGGGATGCGCGGATCCGCACGCTGCCCGACATGCTGTTCCACCTGTCGAGCCCGTTGTTGATTGTGTTGGCGTCCCTGCTCACACTCGCGTTTGGATGTTCGACGGCCGCGGTCACGGCCGACTGGCTCGCCGGTGGGCCCAGCCCCGATCCGCGCCTGTTCGTCGGCGCCTACCTGCTGGCCACGGTTCCGGCCATGCTCTGCGGCCTGGTCTACCGCCGGCAGGAGCCGATCTCCGGGTTCGGCCTCCTACGGCTGATCGGTTATGCCCACCTCTACATGGTGTACGCCCTGGTCTGGTTCGTCGCCGGCTGGTGGGCGATCGCCCGGATCCTCAGTGGCCGCAACAGCTGGCACAAGACCGCCCGCAGCCCGGAAGAACGCCTGAGCGCAGCCGCCCTGACCGCGGGGACGAGTACGGCCGCGGTGGCGGCGAGCACGGCAAGCACGGCAAGCACGGC
>NZ_CAKJTP010000128.1:10182-12591 GCF_917627335.1 Protofrankia sp. CiT1
GCCGCTGGCGCCGACGCGGTGGCATCGCGGGACCACGCCAGCGAGCCGGTCACGGTTGATGGATGAGACCGGTGCGGCCGTTGCTGTCCGCTGAGCCGCCCGAGAGCACGGATCTCGGCCAGGGCGGGCAGCCCGCCGGATCCGGGCTGTTCGGCCGGCTGCTCATCCTCGCTCTCATTGTCCTGGCCAGCCTGCTCCTTGCGGCCGGTCTGCTCGGGCTGTGGCGGCTGACCCGCCTGTTCCAGGAGGACGACGCGATGACGCGCTGGGTGGATGGCAGCCGCCACGGCAGGTGGCTGGCTGTCTTCGACGGCTATGGCAGGACCACCGCGGGGGAGGTCGACGGTGAAGAGGTGATCTCCCTTGCCCCGAAGCCGGCGCTGGCTCCCGACACCACCCACGCGTCACTTGTGATCGGCGCGGACCATAGCACCGACGTCCGCGTGACCGCACAGCTGCGTACCCTCCGCCAGCTGCGTGCGCCTGGGCCGCATCCCTGGGAGGTCGGCTGGCTTCTGTGGCATTACGCCGATACGGGTCATTTCTATGCTTTCACCCTCAAAACCAACGGTTGGGAACTCACGAAGCAGGACCCCGCCTATCCCGGCGGGCAGCGCTTCCTCGCCAGTGGCGAAATGCCGCATGCCGCCGTCGCGACCTGGTACGCGATCGAGATCATTCAGGTCGGCGGCGCAATCACTGTTGCCGTCGATGGCGTACCGACCGCCGATCTGACCGACGCGGAGCGCCCTTATCTCGCCGGAGCCGTGGGGCTGTACTGCGAGGACTCCGAAGTGGAGTTCCGCCGGGTCACGGTCGGCACGGCTCCCCCCGCTCCCCGCCCGCGTTCATGATCTTCCCTCGTGCTGCTTGTCCCCGCCGTGCTCTCCCCGCCGTGCTCTCCCCGCCGATCGCGTCAGCTCTGACCCGAAACGGACAAGGACCGACGAAAGGACACGTTATGGCCGGAAAGTTATCGACCCGTCCCAGCGGTGGGCCACACCGTACCGTCCTGGTGGTCTATGGCACCCGCCCGGAAGCAATCAAGATGGCACCGGTGGTCCGTGAGCTTGCGGCCTCGCCGTACTTTCACCCGGTCGTCGCCGTCACCGGACAGCACCGGAGCATGCTTGACCAGGTCAACACCTTGTTCGGCATCGTTCCCGACATCGATCTCGACGTCCTCCGGCAGGGCCAGACACTCGCCGGGGTCACCACCCGGTCGCTGGGCGGCTTGGAAGCCGCCATCGCGCAGGTAGGACCGGATATCGTGATCGTCCAGGGTGACACGACCACAACTTTCACGGGTGCGCTTGCCGCCTTTTACCTCGGTGTCCCCGTCGCGCACCTGGAAGCGGGACTGCGCACCAACGACCCCGCCTCGCCGTTCCCAGAAGAGATCAACCGTCGGCTCACCACCCAGCTCGCGGACCTGCATCTGGCTCCCACCATCACAAGCCGCGACAATCTTATTGCTGAGGGTGTCAAGCCGGATACGGTGCTCGTCATTGGTAACACCGTGATCGACTCACTGCTCTGGGTTGTCAAAGAGCCGATGCCGACGGACAGCCCGCTGCTGGCGGAGATAGCGCGCGGCACGTCCGGCGACCGGCCGGTGCTCCTGGTCACCGCCCACCGGCGGGAGTCCTGGGGCGAGCCGATGCGCAACGTCGGAAAGGCGCTCGCGCGGCTCGCGACGCAACGGCCGGATCTCCTGATTGTCTTTCCCATCCACCGCAACCCGGCCGTGCGGTCGGCGATCATGCCCATCGTCAGCGGCCTGGCGAACGTGATCGTCTCCGATCCGGCCGACTACGCGGCCTTCGCTCACCTGATGAGCCGCGCCACCATCGTGCTCACCGACAGCGGGGGAGTGCAGGAAGAAGCGCCTAGCCTCGGCAAGCCGGTGCTCGTCATGCGGGACAACACCGAGCGCCCCGAGGGCGTCGAAGCCGGAACGGTCGCGCTGGTCGGGACCGATCCCCAGCGGATCGTCGACAGCGTCGGCCGGCTCCTGGACGACCCGGCCGCGTACGCGGCAATGGCGGAAGTGGTGAACCCGTACGGCGACGGCGGCGCGGCGCGGCGCACCGTTGCCGCGCTGGCCCACTATTTCGGTTTCGGTCCGCCGGTTGACGAGTTCGTACCCCGGCTCGGTTCACCGGCCAGCCTGCGGACCACCGGCCAGATCCATGCGGGAAAGGACTGATGCAGGTGCGCACTCACCGGTCCCGCAGCGTCGTAATACCGATCATACTTGCCATGCTGGCGCTGGTCGTAGGGCTGACCAGCACGGCCACGACGGCAAACGCCGAGCGGCCGCACTCCAGGCGGCTGCCGGCGCGGCACGGCGGCGACGTTCTGGCGCTGGCCGGCGGCAAGCTGGTCGCTCCGCCGCCGCCACCGTCC
>NZ_CAKJTP010000129.1:0-8297 GCF_917627335.1 Protofrankia sp. CiT1
CCTGTGGGAGACCTTCGCCCGGACGAGGGAACTGATGCTTCGGGTGACGGACCGAACCCGGGCGCGGGAGTTCGACGCTTTCCGCCAACTGTGCGAGCGCGAAACGCGGCTGCTCGGTGGCGCGCCGAAAGCCGAACGCACCGGGCCGCATGACCCAGCCGGAGGCGACGAGCCCGAGACTGTCAAGGCCCGGATCCGCCAGGCACAGTCCGCCATCGACGACGCCTTCGTCAGCGGCTGGGCGGAGTGGAGCCGGCGTCGGCACATCCTCATCACCATGGATTCCTTCGAACGCATCGCCGACGACGAGATGGGGTACTGGCTGGCACGTATGGCGCTGCGCCTGACGAACACCCTGGTCGTCATCGCCCGGATACCGTCGCAGCACACGTTCACCGCGGGATCGAATCGATGGCACGTCCGGCAGCTTCCCTACCTGTCCCGCGACGAAGTCGTCTCCTACCTCGACCAGACCTTTCACGGTGCGTTGCGGCCAGGTGTCGCCGATGTCGTCCACGACTTCACGGCGGGGCATCCCGGTGGCCTGTCGCTGGCGGCGAACCTGGTCGGCGAGACGGGCCCGGACAAACTTGAGGCGGCGGACCTGCGGCGAACGCTGCAACGGCTGCCTGACGACCCGTGGGAGAAATGGGCCGGTCTCGTCCGTCTCATCGTTGACGCCGTCCGGGATGCCCGGCTGTCCAGAGCCGTCCATGCCTGCGCCGTGGTCAACACCTTCGACGAACCGTTACTCGCGGAACTACTGACGGAAGACGACAACGAGCATCCCGATGTCGGAAATGTCATCCAGACCCTTAAAGGGTACGGCATTGCCGAGCAGATACTCGCGGTCGCCGACGAACCGTCCGACCGTTTCCGTCTGCACGAGTTCATCCGCCTGTCACTGAGCCGGGAACTGCGGACCATGCATCCCCGCACCTGGCAGGATCTCCATCAGAAAGCCTCCCGGCACTACTTCCGCCTCGTGTCGGAATGGGAGGACGACACGACTGGCGCCTACAGTTCCTGGTATCGCTACGAACATCCCCGCTGGCAGGCATACAAACGGGAGTGGCTGTTCCACGCCCGGCGGGTGTCCCGGAACCGCACGATCACCCGGGCACGCTTCGCGCTCGTGTTTCTGGAAGCCTTCTGGTGGTGGGGGTGCTACTGCCCGTTCGAGTACAACCGACGACTGCTGGAGGACTGGGAGCGTACCTGGCACCAGGAGGACTCACTCGCCGGGAACGTCGGCTCCATAGCCGCCGCGACCCAGCATAACCCGGACGACCAGCTGGGCGAGGCACTGGCCTTCGTGCTGGACAACTACCCGCCTGGCTATCTCAAGACCGATGCCCCCTGGAACGACATCCGCAACCGGCTGCTGCTCGTGCAACGCCTCTGTGGGCTCGGTCGTGGCGCACGTGTCGACGCCACCGCGGAAGAGGAACGAGAGCTGGGGCGGGTCAACGGTCTGATCAAAATATTTCTCGCGCACAGCAGGCGATTCCATGACCCGGCTGACCCTGCCGCGGGCCGCTACTACAACGAGGCGCTGGCCGTGTTCGAGGAGCTCGCGGACGACTGGAACGTCGCCTGGCTGCTTTTCGAAGTCGCTGACCTGGCGCTGGAACGGGGCGCGCTGGACGAGGCGACCGCCCGCGCCAGCTCTTCGGCGCAGCGCCTGGCCCAGCTCGCCGCGCAAACAGATGACTGGGACGAAGAACTGATCGCAAATCTCTTCCGTGTACGCGCGGACGTGCAGTGGGCAATGGGAAACACCGACGCGGCATTCGCGGACTACTATCGCGCGGTCGTCCACGCCTACCGGTTCATGGGCGTCCCGCACCCACCGGACGCGTACAACCTCGTTTTCTACGAGGAGATGACCACCCGGACAGTGACCCGGCTATGCGAAATCTTCAGTCGCTCCGGTATCGAGGAGGCAACGCGACGGACCGAGCCGGCCAGACGCCTGTTCTCAAGCACTGGGCAAACCGGCGAGGACGACGTCCGCCGGATGTTCGATGATTCGGATGTACATGCGCTACGCGGCTGGCTGTTCCCGCGCGCGCCCGAACCCGCCGAGCTGCGGTCGGCGGACTCCGCCTTCATGGACGAGTGGGGCGTCTTCGACGAGGATGAACCGCCCTCGGATGCCGATGTCGAGTTGCTCCGCCTCGGCTGAACGCACCTCACGACACGGCGCGTCACGACGTGAACGGCGGGGGCTGCGGGGGCTGCGGGAACGGGGCGGGCAGCCCCAGCCGGGTTGCAAGCCACAACGCCTGCCAGCGACGTTCAGTGACATATGGGTCGCTTTCCATCACGGCACTGCGTTGGTTGGCGGCCCGCGCCCCGATGTAGGCGACAGCCGCGGGAGGGTCGGCGTCGAGCGATTCAAGCGCGTCGATCACGTATGCCGACAGCAGGTTGGCTGTGGAACCCGGTTCCCGGACGGGCGCCTCAGCCCCCGCACGAGCCGGCGCGTCGAGCACATCGCCCCTTCCGGCCTGGGCGAAGGCCGCCGCGGCGGCCTCGATGTCTTCGGCGAGCGAAGGCAGCCCCGCGTCCCGGAGCTCAGCGCCAGCGTGGTGGGCGACCCGGCAGACGCAGGCGACGCTGAATTCCCGAGCGGTTTCGCCCGTCCATTCCGCAACCCGCATGCCGAGACGACCACGTCTGGCCACGACCTTGTTCGCGCCGATGATGAGCGGTTCATCGAGATCGATCCGCCAGAGCTCCTCGGTGAGCCAGTAGGGCAGATCCTCTACCCGGCAGGCGTGGATGCCGGCCTTGCACGGCATGGCCGGGCTGGCCTGCACCCACCTGCCCCGCGTCGCCCCCCAGGGGTAACCGGTGAACGGGCCTGTCCCCGCCGGACGGAGAAACTTGTAGTAGCTCATCGTTGTTCTCTCCGCACGCCCGAAGGCCTGGCGGCGGCCAGCGCCGCCGCCGTGACCCGGGCCGCCAGCCCCGCGGGCACCACTGCCGTGGCCGCCGCTGTCAACGCCACCAGCGACCGGCGCGCCCGTTCACTGTAGGCGAGGCAAGGCGGGCAGAAGAGCAGATGCTGTTCAAATGCGCTCTGATCGCCCTCGGTCAGCTCTCCGTCGTACCAGGCACCCACCAGGTCGAAAATAACGTCACAGCTGACGTCCAGCGCCCTCAGCACTGCTCTCCTCCGGCGTTCCGGCCGCGGCCGTCCAGATCACCGCTGTCACCGGCCCTGACCTCCTCATCAAGATGCGCCACATATGCCTCCCGAGCGCCGTCGAGGAGCCTGCCCTGCTCCTCCGCTGGCACGCCCATGATGTGAGCGGTCTCGGTCACCGACAGCTTTGCCGCGTCCCGGAGGATGAGAAGCGTCCGCTGGCGCGGCGGAAGGCGGCGCACGGCGTGAAGCACCTGGTCGGCAGTGGGTACCTGGCCAGCTGGCCAGGACGGCAGGCCGGTGTCCCACCATCCCGCCCAGCGGTCATCTGGAGGCAGGAAAAAGCCCGCTCGTGATCCCGTCAGCGGTTCGCCGACGGGATCGGTGTCATCGAGTTGGTCATGCTCCCGCAACAGCCGCAGGAGGGCATCGAGCAGACTCGCCCGGACCCCTGGGAGTGGTGTTCCCACCTGGGTCAGGGCCGCGGCGACGGTGTCGACCCAGGCGCGCTCAACCAGCGCGGCCGCGGCGGGACGCGCCCCGACCGCCGCCGCGAGCAGGACGGCAAACCGGTGGTGAGCGTCCATCAGCATGCCAACAGCCGTGTCATCCCCGTCGATGAGCACGATGTGCGGTGAACCCGTCACTAACCAGCCTCGGTGAATCTCGGTATCTCCCGCACACGGTCCAGCGGCCACAGGGGGAGCCTGTCACCATCGCCCCGCTCGGCGAACCGCCGCAGCTCCTGATAATCGGGGTCAACAATACGGGCCTCGCTCCCCTCGCACAGCTCGAAGTACTCGTCGAGGAAAGCGCTCACGGTCCTTGCCGGCACTGTCGGCATGGTTTCGCCTGGACAGATCAGCAGCATGTCAAAGACCCGCGGTATGCCAGGCCGCAGAGACGGCTGGAAGAACGGCATAGGAAGAAGCCTGGAGCCCGTCCGCTGGTACAGCCTGAGCCGGGCCGCCGGGTCACCGTAAACATTCGGCTGGTGGAAACGCGGATCCTCGATCTCGGCAATCACCAACGACGGCCGGATGGCCGCCCGCCACTGGGGGATGACATCGGTGAGCAGCGTCTGGCCGATGCCGCGACCGCGCGCGTCGGCCCGCACCGCGATGTAGCTGAGCAGGAGCACCCCGGATCGGGGGTAGATCTCACCCAGCATTCCCCCCAGCGGGGTTTCACCATCGAGGACCAGCGCGCCGGGGCCCAGGTCGGCGGCGGCGGCCCCGCGCAGTTCGTCCCAGGTAATGAGTTCGTCCGGCGGGAAGGCCGGTGTCAGGACCTCTGTGTAGAAGGACTCCAGCACAGGCTCACTGAGCTCGGACAGTTTTTTGATCTTCAAACCGCTCCGGCTGAGTGCGCCGATCGGCTGAGCCTCACTTGGCATGACCACCTCCTCATCTTCGCCTGTTCCTGACCACCTGGCCAGCATCGGCCCGGCCGACGCCTGTCGCCCGTCGACAGGGCCATCTTTTACGCCGCTTGCACACGGCGTGCACCGCTCGAGGACCGGCAGAGTAATCTGGCCGGTGCCAGCGGGGAAAGGACGTTCCTGAATGCCAAGGGCCGCAGTCGACATGGCTGTCCGTGTGCCGGACGCTCAGCTCGCGAGCGCCTATGACATGTGGTACGAGTTCGTGAAAGCCGCTTGGGAGGACGACCACGGCCGCGATGACGTGGAGATCACCGTCGTCGCACTGGAACTCTATCCGTCGGGGACACCCGCCCGGCCCGTTACCCGGCGGCTGTCCACACCCAGCGGGGACGCGCTGGTGTTCCGGCCGGCCTGGTTCAGCACATATGACCCCGAGCAGTCCGAGCATGGCAAGATCAGCATTAACGGGCCGCGGTATGAGCTCTTCGATTTTTCTTTCGACTACCGCTTCCGCCCGCCGCGGGCGAAGCTGGTCGTCGAATTACCAGACGAACGGATGTCCCGTACTATTCTCGAGGTGATCGACGATTCGAGCTCGGCGGTGCCGCGTGCTCGCCAGCCCGAAACAGCTCCCGAAGGACGGGCGATTGGCGGGCGGCAGCCTACGATCTTCATCGGGCACGGCGGGCCGAACCAGCTGTGGCGCATCCTCAAGGACTACCTGTCCGAGTTCGGCTTCCAGGTGGTGACCTTCGAGAGCGCGCCCCGCTACGGCCGGTCGGCGGCGCACGTCGTGTGGGAGATGCTCCAGCAGGCGGACTTCGCGTTACTCCTCCACACCGCGGACGACGAGACGCATTTCGGTACCGTCCGGTCGCGCCAGAACGTGGTTCACGAGACCGGCCTTTTCCAGGGCAGACTGGGCTTCGAAAAGGCAATCATCATCCGGGAAGAAGGCGTCGAGGAGTTCTCCAACCTCGCCGGGATTCAGGAGATCCGGTTTCCCCGCGGGAACATCGAGGCAGCGCACGGAGAGATTCTCCGCGCGCTGCACGACACTTTTCCCGCTCGCTGACCCGGGCGGACGCCCAGAAATCTCCTGATCGGCGATATCCGGACCAGCCCCGAAGGCATACGAGACGCCGAGCACCTGTTCAGCACGGCGGCGGTTGGCCACGAAATCGAGCGCGGCGCTGGCCGCTGTCACCGAACCGGCTGTTGGGAACCGCTCGCCGGGGCCATTCGCCGGGGCACTGTTTCCGCTCAGCCTACGATACGGTGCAGCACGTTGCGGTCGGTGTGCTCGATCACGCCATCCCAGCGGGCATGGGTGATCAATGTTTTCTCACTGTAGGCGAAGACGCCATCGGCCCGCACTGTCACCGTGACCTCAAAACCGATCGTGCGGGCGGCCTTCGCCAGATAGAGGTTGGACAGGATCCCGTACGTCTCCGAATCCACCTCCGCCCGCATGGTGAAGGCGGTCGCGTCCGGCGCCGCTGTGCCGCCAGCCAGCACGCTCTGCCCACGGGGCACATTGAAGCAACGCATCACCTGGCCGGCAACGGCGTCCCACAACCAGTAACCGACCTCGGTGTGGAAGGGGTTCTCCTCCCCTGCGCGCCACGCGGCGGTGCGGTAGTCCAAGCCATACAGCACCTGCGGGCCGTTCGCCACCGGGCCGAACGGCTTGAGCGACATACGTTCACGAAACGGCGTCTCGACGATGCGGCCCTCGGCGTTCGAGAAGGCCACGTCGAGGCCCTCGTCGCCCTCCCACTCCCCGGCCAGCGCCGCCAACGGCCCGAACTCGGTGGCCTGCACGCTCTCCACTGCGAACCCCTCTTCAACCGGCTCGAACCTCCCGGACCAGCGCAGTCCGGCATGCAGGACGTTACCGGTCGTCTCCGGTATCGCGGACGGATCCGGCGCATCTCGGCCCGTGAGACTGACAGCATTCGAGCAGATGGTCCCGAGACGGCGCCGACGGCTCACGTCCTGTGGGTGATGCGCCAGGCGTTCCTGGACTTTGACAATGGGTGGCGCGAGCCTGGGTCCCAGACCCGATTCGGTGGCATTGTCATTGGCACAGCCACCGGCGCCAACAGGACAGGAGCAAGATCATTAATATAAGACCTGAGGTGGTGCCGCTGCCGGTATCCGATGTGGATCGAGCCAAGAATTTCTGCGTGGCACTCGGCACGGGGCTTACGGCGGCCGTCCCCGGCAGGCACGAGAAAGAGATCGGGCGGGCCGGCCCGGACTGGCCAGACTGGTATGCGCGGTACATGGTGGGCGCGCGGGACGTGCGGGTGGCTGGCGGATGACCGGCCGCGACTACGATGTGATCGTCGTCGGGGGCGGCTCACCGGGCGAGCACTGCGCTGGCGAGCTGGCCGATGGCGGCCTACGGGTGGCGCTGGTAGAGCGGGAGCTGGTCGGCGGCGAGTGCTCGTACTGGGCGTGCATCCCGTCCAAGACGCTGCTGCGCCCCGGCGAGGCGGTGTGTCAGGCGCGGGAGGTGGGAGCCACCGCGCGAGTGGATGTCGCGGGCGCGCTGGCCTATCGCGACTTCATGGTCTCGGACCACTCCGACGCCGGGCAGCAGGCCTGGCTGGCGAGCAAGGGCATCGACCTGATCCGCGGCACCGGGCGCCTGAGCGGGCCCGGCGTGGTCGAGGTCGACGGCCGGCGTTACGCGGCGGCGCATGTGGTGTTGGCGACCGGCTCAGATCCGGTCATGCCGCCGGTCCCGGGCCTGCGCGAGTTGGACGGTGTCTGGACCAACCGCGAGGTGACCGGCATGAAGGCCGTCCCGCGCCGCCTGCTGATCGTCGGCGGTGGGCCGGTCGGTGTCGAGATGGCTCAGGCCGTGCGCCGGCTGGGCGGCGAGGTGGCCCTCGTCGAGGGCGCGGGACACGTGCTGGCCCGCGAGCCCGCGCCACTCGGCGAGGCGCTCGGTGAGGTTCTGCGCCGTGACGGCGTCGAGCTGCTCCTCGGCGCGCGGGCGGCCGCGGCGCGACGCGACGGCGAGGATTACGTGCTGACCCTCGAGAGCGGCCGCGAGCTACGTGGCGACCGGTTGCTGGTCGCCACCGGCCGGCGTCCCCGCGTGGACGGCATCGGCCTGGAGACGCTCGGTGTCCAGGCCGACCGGCGCGGCGTCGCGGTCGACGCCTACCTGCGCGCCGGTGAGCGCCTGTGGGCCATCGGCGACGTCACCGGGGTGCGGCTGCTGACCCATGTCGGCAAGTACCAGGGCGAAGTCGTCGCCGCGAACATCCTCGGTGAGCCCCGCGAGGCCAATTACGAGGCTGTTCCGGACGTGGTCTACACCGACCCACAGGCGGCCGCGGTCGGCGCCGCCGAGGGCCGGTTCACCGCGACCGCACTGGTGTCCGAGGTGTCCAAGACAGCCACCTACACCCACGCCTACGCCAGGTCGAACGGCTTCCTGACGCTGTGCAGCGACGGCGACCGGCTGACGGGCGCCTACGCGCTCGGCCCCGAGGCAGGCGAGTGGCTGCAGCAGGCCACCCTGGCCATCCGCGCCCGCGTGCCGCTCGAGGTGCTGCGCGATGTCATCCAGCCCTTCCCCACCTTCTCGGAGATCTACGTCAGTGCGCTGAAGGCGCTGCGCAACGAGATCACACAAGAGACCGCGGCGGACCGCCACCCGGTCCGGATGGATACGTCGTGAGCGTGTCTCGCCTGGACAGGCCTGCCGCTTAGTGGTCGGCACTTAGAGCGACCGGCAAT
>NZ_CAKJTP010000129.1:8627-11959 GCF_917627335.1 Protofrankia sp. CiT1
GTGCTCTTAGAGCGCCCGGGGCAGGTCCGCTATGCCCTGTCCTCGCCCAATGCGCCAGAGCCGTCTCGATCACTCCGGCGCGACACGCGAGTCAAGCCCTACCCAACTGTCGATGACATAGGACGGCACCGCTTTACTAGTAGGCACAGTGCCTACCTTGCGATCATCTTGCCGCCGCGCGTTGGGCCAGCATCCGCTGGACACGCTGGCAGCCGGCGCGGCTGCCTCATCAACCGCGCCGCGTGGTTGCCGCATGCCCGGCGCTTTCAATATCGTCCGGCAGGCGGGCACTGTCCTGGGACAGCCTGGCGTCCCCAGCACCAGTCAGCAACTCAAACCTGTCGACGTTACGCGAGAACCGGGATGACGTTCGCGATCCACGCGGACGGCCTGACCAAACGCTACCGGCACCGGACCGTGGTGGACTGCCTCGACCTCCAGGTGGCGACCGGTGACCGGTTCGGGTTCCTCGGCCCCAACGGTTCGGGCAAGTCCACGACTGTCCGCATGCTGCTCGGCCTGGTGCGCCCGAGCGCCGGTAGCGTCAAGATTCTCGGCCGGAGCATGCCCCGCCACGCTCGGCAGGTACTGCCCAAGATCGGTGCGCTGGTCGAGGCTCCCGCGTTCCACACTTTTCTGTCGGCCCGGGTCGAGTTGTCCGCGCTTGACGCGGCCGGCCGCGGCGGTGCTCGACGCAGCCGCCGGAGACGGATCGAGGACGCCCTCGACCGGGTCGGGCTCGGCGCCATCGACGACCGGCCGATCAGCAGGTTCTCACTCGGGATGAAACAACGGCTCGGCCTCGCCGCGGCCCTGTTGCGCCGGCCTCGTCTGTTGATACTGGACGAGCCGACAAACGGTCTCGACCCACAGAGCATCCGGGAGATTCGTGATCTGCTGCTTGAGCTGAACGCCGAGGGAACGACCGTCTTCCTTTCGTCGCACCTGCTCTCGGAGGTTGAGATGCTTTGCACCGAGACAGCCATCATCTGTGATGGTCGGCTGGTCGCGCATGACTCCCTTGACACGTTGTGCGGGCCGACCGGCCGGGTCACCCTGCGTACCCCGGATTCCGACCTCGCGGCGCACCTGCTCGAACGGGTGCTCGAGGCCCGCGACGGGCATTCCCTGGTCGCCCGGACGCAGAACCCGATGGCGCTCAACGCCGCGCTGGTCTCAGCCGGTGTGCGCGTCTCCGAACTGGTGGTGGAACGACGATCACTTGAGGATGTCTTCCTGGAACTGACCGGCAATGATCCAGCCGGTGACCTGGAATCCATCCTGGATGACCGATGATCCGCGTCGAGCTCCGGATCCTGCTGGTACGACGGCGGACGTGGATGTCAGTGCTGATGCTCGCGGCACTTCCAGTGATCGTCGCACTTTTTTTGAAAATTAGCGGAATAGGGTCGAGCACCGCAAGTCCAGCCTTCCTCGCGGAGGTCGTGCACAACGGGACGTGGCTTCCGGTCGCGGCCCTCGCCCTCATCCTGCCGTTGTTCCTACCGGTGGCGGTACTGCTGCTGGCCGGTGAGGCGATCGCTGGCGAGGCCAACGCGGGGACCTTGCGCTACTTGGTTATCCGGCCGGTTGGCAGGGGCCGGCTACTGGCCGCGAAGCTCGCCGGGATCATGGTTTATCTGGTGATCGCGGTGACGGCGGTGATCACGACCTCCTTCGTGGTCGGCTGGGGGCTGTTCGGGCTGGCCCCCATCCGGCCGCTGTCCGGCGCTGGGCCTCCTCTCTCCCTGTCGCAGGCAGGCATCCGGATCGCGCTTTCAGCGCTGTTCGTGGCCGCGTCCATGCTCGGCATCGTCGGCATCGGGCTGTTCCTGTCGGTGGTCACCGCTACGCCGCTCGCGGCGACACTCGGAGCCCTCGGTGTCCTCGTCACCGCGGGAGTCCTCGATCAGCTGCCGGCTGCCGCCGCGATCCAGCCATACCTGCCGACCCACTACTGGATGGGGTTCGTCGACCTGTTCCGTGCACCCATGAGCTGGGTGAACATCAGACGTGGGCTGGTGCTCGAGAGCGGCTACGGGGCGGCAATGATCATCATTGCCCGGATCGTGTTCGGCACCCGGGACATCACGAGCTGATGGCCCCATCGCGACCAGCCGTTACGAGCTGATGGCCGCACGACTGACGGCCGTCACGAGCTGACACGGCCCGCCTCGGCGGCTTGACGGCTGCCGGCTCGGGTGCGCCGCGGGTCCGGCCCGATGACCGCCGCGAAACGGCGTAGATACTCGTACTCGAGGCTCAGCATCCGGGCGGTATGTGTGTCGAACGCATCCCTGCTGCCGTGCAAGAACGCATCGTGACGGGTCGTGTGCAGCTGGCCCACTTCACGGGTGAGGTCCTCGTCCGACAGCTGGGCTGCGGGAATGCCTTCGGGACGATGCTTCATACCGGCTGGCATACCCACCTGGGCGGTCCCGGTCACCTGGCTGTCACCACTGGGGCGGGTCTGCTGGAGCGTCGATCGCGTCCCTGCCTTCTCCCTGGTGGGCGCCGGACCAGCCGATCACGGCCCGCCCGGCGGTACGGACGAGAGCCTGGGGCATCATTCCCAGACGGCCGTCATTCCCAGGCGACACGGTTGTGCGGGAGGTGAGGCGAGATGGTCGACGCTCATGGCGCGGTGGAAGGATTTCGCCCGAGCAGCGGTGGGCTGCCCTTCATCAACGACTTTCCGAAGCAGCCCGTCCTGAAGATCAATATTCCGGGTATCGGGCAGGTACCGATCGGTGACGCCAGCCGCGGCCTGTGCGGCGGCATGATCTATACAGCGCGTGATCTTTTCGAGGCGAGCCTGACCCCACCGGCGTTGCAGGAACCACCGCCGCCGGGCTCACCGCTGTACCGCTACATCGTTCGCCGGCTGTTTGACAGCTTCGACATCCCGCGCGGTGTTGTCCGCTACTACCAGCTCATGGCGACTCCGGACACGGACACCACGCGGTCCTCGCTGACGGTACGCGGTAGCCGGCGCATCACGGTCGTGAACGAGTGGCCGCGGCTGCGGCTCGACCTCGACCGCGGCGTGCTGGCCCCACTCGGAGTCATCACACTGCGCTCGTACGACCCGTTCCAGCTCGGGGCCAACCACCAGTTGCTGGCATACGCCTACGAACAGCGACAAACCGCTGTCACCCTCTGGGTCTACGACCCGAACACCCCCCTGGAACGAGCCGATGACGTGACGCTGTCGTTCGATGTGGCGTACCCGGCCGGATCGGTTCCGATCACCCACAACCTGGCCATCGGTGGACGTCCGGTGCGGGCCTTCTTCCTCCCGCGCTATCGTTGGGTCAACCCGCTGCCGGCAC
>NZ_CAKJTP010000130.1:0-4160 GCF_917627335.1 Protofrankia sp. CiT1
TCAGCCCGCACCCGCTGCTCAACTTCAGCATCCAGGAGATCCTCGACACCGCCGGGAAGCCCACGGCGGTGGTCACCGGGTCACTGCGCCGCGACGAGGGCGGACTCGAACGGTTCCTCATTTCCCTCGGTGAGGTGCACGCACGCGGGGCTTCGGTCAACTGGGCAGCGGTGTTCAGTGGCCGCAGCCCCCGCCGGGTGGAACTACCCACCTATGCCTTCCAGCATCGGCGGTACTGGCTCGACATCGCGCGCTCCTTTGCCGGCGAGAGGTCCGCCCGCGCGGTGCTGGGCGCGGACGGGACACCGGCCGGGGACGAACCATCGCCGGTGTCCGGAGCGCCGCTGCTCCAGCTACTGGCGAGCCTGACAGCGGCCGAACGCGACGAGGTCCTGCTCGCGGCCGTCCGCGCGGAGACCGCCGCGGTCCTGGGCCATGACGGCGCGACCGAGATCGGCCCGGACCGGGCGTTCCGGGAGCTCGGGCTGACCTCGCTGACCGCGGTCGACCTCCGGAACCGGCTGAGCGAGACCTCAGGGTTGCAACTACCCGCCACCCTTGTTTTCGACTACCCGACGCCCACCGCGATCGCCGGGTACCTGCGATCACAACTGACCCTGGACGCTGCGGCATCAGTTCCCTCGCCGCTGGCCGCCCTTGATCAGCTGGAGGCGTCGCTGGCGGCCGGGAGCACCGACGAGGCGGACCGCGGCGAGGCCATCTCCCGGCTGCGTGCGCTGATCGATCGATGGGAAGGCAACGGGAGCGCCTCCTCCGGTGACGGCGGAATCGACCTCGATTCGGCGACCGACGACGAACTCTTCGCGCTCATGGACGACAGCGCCACTTATTGATCGTCAAAGGTCGCCGAGATGACGAAGCAAATTCATGAGGGAGCTGTTCCAGAATGGCGAATGAAGAGAAGCTTCGCGAGTATCTGAAGCGTGCGCTCGCCGATTCCCGGCAGGCTCAGAAACGCCTCCGCGAAGTCGAGTTGAGCCAGTGGGAGCCGATCGCGATTGTCGGGATGAGCTGCCACTATCCGGGCGGGGTGGATTCTCCGGAGGATCTGTGGCGCCTGGTGGAGACCGGCGGCGACGCCGTTTCGGAGTTCCCGACCGACCGTGGCTGGGACGTCGAGGAGCTGTTCGATCCGGACCCGGACCGGCTGGGCCGGACCTATACACGCCACGGCGGCTTCCTGCCCGACGCGGCGGAGTTCGACGCGGATTTCTTCGGAATCTCACCGCGCGAGGCACTCGCGATCGACCCGCAGCAACGGCTGTTGTTGCGGACGGCGTGGGAGGTGCTCGAACGGGCGGGCATCGACCCGGCCTCACTACGGGGAAGCAAGACGGGTGTCTTCACCGGAATAGCCGGCCGCGACTATGCCGCGGGATTTCATCAGGTACCCGACGAGCTGGAAGGCTACGTGCTCACCGGCATCCTGAGCAGCGTCGCCTCGGGTCGGATCTCCTACACCCTCGGGCTGGAGGGCCCGACGATGACGCTGGACACGGCCTGCTCCTCGTCACTGGTGGCCCTGCATCTCGCGGCGCAGTCACTACACTCGGGCGAATCCGACCTGGCGCTGGCCGGCGGCGCCACGGTCATGACCTCCCCACTCGGGTTCATCGAGTTCGCCCGGCAGCGTGGCCTGGCACCGGACGGGAGATGCAAGGCGTTCGCCGCCGCGGCGGACGGTACCGGCTGGGCCGAAGGCGTCGGGCTGCTGTTGCTGGAACGCCTCAGCGACGCCGAGCGCCTCGGGCATCAGGTGCTGGCCGTGGTCCGGGGCTCGGCGGTGAACTCCGACGGCGCGTCCAACGGCCTGACCTCGCCGAACGGCCCGTCCCAGCAACGGGTGATCCGTACGGCACTCACGAACGCTCGTCTCTCCCCCGCCGACATCGACACCGTCGAAGCCCACGGCACCGGCACCACCCTGGGCGACCCGATCGAGGCGCAGGCTCTGCTGGCCACCTACGGTCAGAACCGGCCCGACGACCGGCCCCTGTGGCTCGGGTCGTTCAAATCGAACATCGGCCATGCGCAGGCCGCTGCCGGTGTCGCGGGTGTGATCAAAACAGTGCAGGCCATCCGGCACGGTGTGCTGGCGAAAACTCTGCATGTCGACGAGCCGTCACCGTTCGTCGACTGGTCCGCCGGTGGGGTGCGGCTACTCACCGAGGCCCGGCCATGGCCGGAGACCGGCCGGCCACGGCGCGCTGGCGTGTCCTCCTTCGGCGTGAGCGGCACCAACGCACATGTGATCATCGAGCAAGCTCCGGCCGCCGGAGGAAGCGCCGCGGACGAGACCGCGAAGGCGGTGGCTGACGAGACCGGGAACGCCGTTGCCGGACCGCTTCCCTGGGTGCTGTCCGCCAGGTCACCGCAAGCGCTGCGGGCGCAGGCGGCACGTCTGGCGTCGTTCGTGGAAGCCGATGGCGACCTCGCCCCGGTCGATGTCGCGTATTCGCTGGCCACCACCAGGGCCGCGCTTGAGCACCGCGCCGTCGTCGTCGCCGACGACCGGGACGGCTTCCTGGCCGGCCTGGGCGCGCTCGCCCGCGGCGAGGCGGCACCGAACGCGGCCGCCGGCCCCGCGCCGACGGCGGGGAAACTGGCGTTCCTGTTCACCGGCCAGGGCAGCCAGCGGCTCGGCATGGGCCGGGAGCTGTACGAGGCCTATCCGGTGTTCGCGAACGCCTTCGACGCTGTCACGCATGAGCTGGACGAGCAGCTGACGGGGCAGGTCACCCACACCGTCCGCGACGTCCTTTTCGCCGACGGCGACACCGGCACAGACGGCGACACCGGTCTCCTCCACCAGACCGTGTTCACCCAGGCCGCGCTGTTCGCCGTCGAAACCGCGCTGTTCCGGCTGCTCGAATCCTGGCACGTCCGGCCTGACTATCTCGCCGGGCACTCGATCGGCGAACTCACCGCCGCCCACGTCGCCGGTGTCTGGTCCCTCGCCGACGCGGCACGAGTCGTCGCGGCCAGGGGCCGGCTCATGCAGTCTCTCCCGCCCGGCGGTGCGATGATCGCCATCCAGGCGACGGAAGACGAAGTGCTCACCGCACTCACGGCGCACGACGACAGCGTCGGTATCGCCGCCGTCAACGGGCCGAGCTCCGTTGTCATCTCCGGCGACGAGATCCCGGCCCTGCGCATCGGCGCCGAGTTCGCGGCCCAGGGCCGCAAGACCAGACGGCTTGCGGTCAGCCACGCCTTCCACTCCCCCCATATCGACGGCATGCTCGACGAGTTCCGCCAGATCACCGGAACGCTCGCCTACGCCGAGCCCCAGATACCGGTCATCTCGAACCTGACCGGCCGGCTCGCCACCGCCGACGAACTCGGTAGCGCCGAGTACTGGGTGCGCCACGTCCGCCACGCGGTCCGCTTCGCCGACGCGATCGCCAGCCTGGACACCGCCGGGGTCACCACCTACCTCGAGCTCGGCCCCGACGGCGTCCTCACCGCTCTTGCCCAGGAAACGCTCGCCGACCGACATGATCGCGTGACAGCGGCACTCACACCCACACTCCGCCGGGACCGCCGCGAACCCGCCGCGCTGGTGACCGCGCTCGGCCAGGCCCACATCCACGGAGCCCCGATCAACTGGGACGCCGTGTTCAGCGGCCGGCGCCCCCGGCGCATCGACCTGCCCACCTACGCCTTCCAGGAGCAGCGGTACTGGCTTGACCCGGTAACGTCGAACGGCAACCCCGCCACGCTGGGGCTCGGGCCCGCGGGGCACCCGCTGCTGGGCGCCACGGTGGGACTGGCCGACGCCGACGGACTCCTGTTCACCGGACGGCTGTCGCTACGGACCCACCCATGGCTGGCCGACCATGCCGTGATGGGTTCGGTGCTGGTTCCCGGTACGGCGTTCGTGGAACTCGCGCTCCGCGCCGGCGACGAGGCCGGCTACGAAAACCTCGACGAACTGATAGCGCAGTCGCCGTTGATACTGCCTGAACGCGGTGCGGTCCAGCTACAGCTGGCCGTCGGACCGCCGGACGCGGGGCGGCGCCCGATCACGGTGTACTCACGGCCGGCGGACGCCCCGGCCGGTTCGGAATGGACCCGGCACGCCAGCGGTATTCTCAGCGCCAGCGGTATTCCCAGCGCCAGCGGTATTCCCAGCGCCA
>NZ_CAKJTP010000130.1:4655-9416 GCF_917627335.1 Protofrankia sp. CiT1
CCGTCCAGGACGCGCCCTTCACCCTGGACGAATGGCCCCCAGCGGATGCCACCGCAGTGGATATCGAGGACATCTACAGCATTCTGACCACGGTGGGCCTGGAATACGGGCCGGTGTTCCAGGGCCTGCGCGCCGCCTGGCAGCGAGACCACGAGTTCTTCGTCGAGGTCGCGCTGCCCGGCGGACAACGTGCCGACGCCGCGCTGTTCGGCGTGCATCCCGCGTTGCTCGATGCCGCGGTGCATATCACCGCCTACGACGGGTTGCGAAACTCGCCAGAGGGCCGGACCTATCTGCCGTTCGCGTGGACGGGCGTGCGCCTGCATGCGTCGGGCGCCTCGGCCCTGCGTGTACGGCTGGCGCTGAGCGGCCCGGAGAAACTGTCCATCCAGGCGGCCGACGAGACGGGCGCACCCGTTCTCTCGATCGAATCACTGGTCGGGCGCCAGGTCTCGGCTGAGCAGATCAACGCCGCCCGGCCGGTGGACCAGGACTCGTTGTTCCAGGTCGACTGGACGGCGGTCACCCTACCGGAACCACCGTCCACCAAAGCGTGGTCGGTCATCGGTGACAACGACCAGAACCTGCGCTCCGTTCTTGCCAAGGCCGGTGCCAAGACCAGGGTCTTCACCGATATCGCCGCTCTCGGCACAGCTGTTGACCTGGGTGAGCCCGCGCCCACCCTGGTATTCGTCTCAGCATTCCGGAAGCGGTTGCCGACGACGGGGACCGCCCGGCTGTCGTGCGCACCGCGCATACGACGGCACACCAGGTGCTCGCATGGGTACAGACGTGGATCGCCGAGCGACGGGCCGAGTCCTCACGGCTCGTGGTGGTCACCCGTGGCGCTGTCGCCGCCACGGACAGCGAGGCGCCGGACCTCGGCTCCGCCCCCGTCTGGGGCCTGGTCCGTTCCGTCCAGGCCGAGCATCCCGACCGGATCATCCTGCTCGACATCGACGACAGCGACGCGTCCGCCCGCGCGCTGCCGGCCGCACTGGCCGCGGCCGGCAGCGGCGGCGAGCCGCAGCTGGCGATCCGCGGCGGTGTGGTGTCGGTGCCACGGCTCGTGCGGGTCACGACATCCGGGCAGCCAGCGGCAACCAGCGTCCCTCGGGACGTCCCGGCGCTGGAGAAACACGATGATCATGTGCCCGTTGGCCTACCGAAGTCCCTGGACCCGAACGGCACGGTGCTGGTCACCGGCGGTGTCGGAGTACTCGGCGGTCTGCTCGCACGGCACCTGGTCACCGCACACGGTGTGCGCCGCCTCGTCCTCACCAGCCGGCGCGGGCCCGACGCCCCTGGTGCCGGCGAACTCCGCGACGAACTGACCGACCTCGGCGCGCAGGTGCACGTCGTGGCCGGCGACGCGGCCGACCGCGGCTCCCTCGCGGCCATCCTTGCCGCCATCCCCGCCGAACACCCCCTGACCGGGGTCGTCCACACCGCCGGAGTGATCGATGACGGTCTGGTCGGATCGCTGACCCCGCAACGGCTCGACGGGGTGCTACGTCCGAAGGTGGACGGCGCCTGGAACCTCCACGAGCTCACCCGGAACGACGACCTGGCCGTTTTCGTCCTGTTCTCCTCGCTCTCGGGGCTGACCGGCGGCCCGGGGCAGGCAAGCTACACCGCCGCCAACACATTCCTCGACGCCCTCGCCGGGTACCGTCGTGCCCACGGTCTGCCGGCCACCTCCCTCGCGTGGGGCCAGTGGGCACAGGCCAGCGGAATCACCGGCCAGCTCAGCGACGCCGACTGGAGCCGGATCAGCCGCGCCGGTCTGAGGCTGCTGTCCTCGGCCGAGGCCCTGGAGCTCTTCGACACGTCGCGGACGCTCGACCGCGCGGTCCTGGCCCCGGCCCCGCTCGACCTCGCGAGCCTGCGTGCGCGGGCGGGGACCCACGCGATTCCGTCACTGCTGCGCGGGCTGGTCCGGCCCGGACGACGCGCCGCGCGGCCCGGCGCGATCGGCACGATCAGCGCGGCATCGTCGATCAGGACGCGCCTCGCCGGCCTCGGTGAATCCGAGCGTGACGCGGTCATCCTCGATCTCATCTACACCGAGGTCGCCGGAGTGCTGGGCCATGCCAGTACGGACACGCTCGGTGAGGGACGTGCATTCGTCGAACTCGGGCTGGACTCCCTCACCGCCGTCGAGCTGCGCAACCGTCTCAACGCCGCCACCGGGCTACGGCTGCCGGCCACCCTCACCTTCGACTTCCCCACACCAACGGCACTCGCCGGGTTCATCCGTGCGGAACTCGGCGATGCGGGAGACCAGTCGGCCGGACGACCGGCGCCCGGCACCGCCGGAAGGGAACAGCACAGGGACAGCGGCGGGCTCGCTTCGCTGTACCAGCAGCTGATCAAGGCGGGGAGGGTGGACGCGGCAGCACAGCTGATCATCCTCGCGTCCCACCTCCGGCCGGCCTTCGACGCGGCCGCCAGGCACGAGCACGCCCCGCACCCCCTGCACCTGAGCAGCGGGGAGGCACGGCCGAACCTGGTGTGCTTTCCCGCGCTCAGCGCACTGTCCGGTCCCCATGAGTACTCACGGTTCAGCAACGCCTTCCAGGACGACCGGGACGTGTTCGTGGTGCCGGCGCCCGGCCTCCCGGAAGGGGACGTCCTCCCGGACGCCGACCGGACGTTGATACAGATGCACGTGGAAGCGGTGGAACAGATCGTCGGTGACGAGCCCTTCGTGATCCTCGGTCGTTCGATGGGTGGATGCGTCGCGAACTCCGTGGTTGCCGGCCTGGAAGCGCGCGGGATATTCCCGGCCGGGCTGGTCCTGGTCGACTCCTACCCCATCGACGCCCCGCTCGTCCCGGGCATGGAATGGTGGAACACCGCTTTGTTGACCGCCCTGCTGGAGCGGCTCGACCGCTACGACATGACCACGCATGACACCAGGCTGAGCACGATGGGCACCTACAACCGGATCTTCGCCGGCTGGCAACCGGAGCCGATCTCGGCGCCTACCCTGCTCGTCCGCGCGGAGGAACCGCTGGTGGGGATGCCGAGTGATCCCGACAGCAAGCAGGACTGGCGGGCGTACTGGCCCCTGCCCCACGACGTAGCCGATGTCCCGGGCGACCACTTCACCATCCTGGAGGAGCACACGGGGACGACGGCCGCGGCGGTCAGGAAATGGATCGACGCACTCGACTGATCATGGTTGTCCCGGCAACAATCGACTTGCGCCGTCTCCTCTGGTCGTGATACCGCTGCCAGCGCGGCGGCGCAACGTCGGCCGCGGCCGACCACAGCCACCTCACAGGTCAGCTGGGCCGCCAGCGCGAGGTCCTTGGAGACGAGAAACAGCGGCCTCACGGAGCGGCCCGGGTGATCGCGCTCGGTCCGTGGGGAAGCGGCAGACCGAGGTGATCACGTAGGGTCGTGCCTTCGTACTCGCCGCGGAACACGCCCTGTTCCTGCAGCAGCGGCACGACCGTGTCGGCGAACTCGTCCAAGCCACCAGGAGTGATGTGCGGGACGAGGATGAATCCGTCGCTGACGTCCGCCTGCACGAACCTGTTGATCGTCTCAGCGACGGTGGCCGGCGTGCCAATGAACGACTGCCGGCCGGTCACCTCGATGACCAGCTCGCGGATGGAGAGTTTCTTCGCTTCAGCGAGTGCACGCCACTGTGCGGCGACCGCCTGCTGATCGGAGAACATCCGTACGCTGGCGCGGCCCCGTGCGACAGTGTTCTCGCCCGGCTTGGGGTCGATCTCGGGCAGTGGGCCGTCCGGGTCGTAGGAGCTCAGGTCACGGTTCCACAGCTGCTCAAGGAGCCGGATCGCGGTCTGCCCGCTGACCTGCTGCTGGCGGACGATGGCGGCCTGTTCGTGGGCGTCGGCGTCGGTGTCGCCGAGCACGAAGGTGGCTGCTGGCAACACGAGCAGCGCCTGCGGTGGCCGGCCGTAGCGGGCCAGCCGTCCCTTGACGTCGGTGTAGAACGCCTTGCCGGCCGCAACGGTGCTGTGCCGGCTGAAGATGGCGTCGGCCGTCGCCGCGGCAAATTCACGGCCTTCGTTCGAATCGCCGGCCTGGAAGATCACCGGCCGGCCCTGCGGGCTGCGGGGAACATTGAACTGGCCGGCAATGTCGAAATGGCCGCCGTGATGCTCGAACGTACCCGCCGACGCGTCGGTGACGAAGATTCCCGATTCCTTGTCCGCGACAATCGCGTCGTCGCGCCAGGAGTCAAACAGTTCCCACGCCGTCCGCAGGAACTGCTCGGCTCGTTCATAGCGCTGCTCTTCGCGCAGAAAGCCGCCGCGGCGGAAGTTTTCACCGGTGAACGCGTCCCAGGAGGTGACGACGTTCCACGCGGCCCGGCCACCGGAGAGATGGTCGAGGCTGGCGAACTGCCGGGCGACCTCGTAGGGCTCATTGAACGTGGAGTTGATCGTGCCGGCGAGCCCGAGCCGGTCGGTGACGGCGGCCAGCGCGGCGAGCACCGTGAACGTGTCCGGGCGGCCGACCACGTCCAGGTCGTAGAGGCGGCCGGCCTGCTCACGCAGGCGCAGTCCTTCGGCCAGAAAGAGGAAGTCGAACTTCGCCCGTTCCGCGGTCCGCGCGAAATGCACGAATGAGCTGAACTCGATGTGGCTGCCCGACCGCCGGTCGCTCCACACGGTCGTGTTGTTCACGCCCGGGAAGTGCGCGGCCAGGTGGATCCGCTTGCGTGGTCTGCCCATCTGGGGTCCTCTGGAATCCTTGAAGGTCAGGCAACGTCAGGCAACG
>NZ_CAKJTP010000130.1:9787-12471 GCF_917627335.1 Protofrankia sp. CiT1
CGTAGCGGCTGGCGGGGCGGCGTAGACCAAGCAGGCCGCGCAGCGTGCCCGCCTCGTACTCGCTACGGAAGGCTCCGCGGCGCGCCAGCTCCGGCACAAGCCCACGGGTGATCGCTTCGGAGTCATGCGGAATGGCGGCTGGACGCAGCCGGAAACCGGTCAGACCGGCCTGCTGCCACTCCTGCAGCAGATCGGCCAGCTCGGCTGGCGTACCGGTGAAAACACGCGCGTCCGAGCTGTACCCGGTACCGGCGAGGGAATCCAGCCGCGCCTTTCTCTCGGCCGCCTGCCCCGCATCGACGTCGAGGAAGACGACAAGGTCGCCGAAAACGTGCAACGGCTCATCCTCACGGCCGGCGGCAGCCTGTTCCGCGCGGACCTCCTGATCGATCGCGCGTGCCTGGCCGGCATCATGCGGGGTCACGTACACGACATCGGCTGCCCGCGCAGCGAGCCGGTAGGCGACGGCGGCATGCGCGAGTACGGTGACCAACGGCTGGCCCTGCGGCGGGCGCGGCGTGATCGACGGACCGCGGACCTTGAACCATCTCCCCGCGAAGTCGATATGGTGCAGCTTGTCGCGGTCGATGAACCGCCCGGTTGCCGCGTCGCGGATCTCAGCGTCGTCCTCCCAGCTGTCCCACAGCCTGCGGAGCACCTCAACGTAGTCGGCGGCCTCGGCAAACAGATCCCGGATCAGCTCGGCGACTTGGGGCGCATCCCGGTCCGCGAACCGGAACGCGGGGATATCGCGCCGGCCGACATGAGCCGCCTCGGCCTGGGCCGCGCTGACCTGGATGCGCGAGCCGGCACGGCCGGTGCTGACATAGTCGAGGGTGGCGATCGCTGTGGCGATGTGGAACGGCTCGGTATGGGTGACCCGCACGGTCGGTACGAGCCCGATGCGGCTGGTCCGCGGGGCGACCCGGGCGGCGACCAGAACCGCGTCGAGGCGTCCGCGGACCTGGTCCGTGCGGCCGTCCGGGCCGTGGTAACGCGAGGACTGCCACGCCAACGAGTCCTCGATCGTCACAAAATCGAGCAGGCCGCGTTCGGCCTCCTGCACCAGGTCGACCCAATAGCGGGCGGTGAACAGCTCGTCGGCCCGGGCATCCGGTTCCCGCCACGCCGCGGGATGCCAACCCGCGCCGTCAAGCGCAACGGCGAGGTGCAGTTCGGACGATGTGGTCATCGGGTCTCTTCCTGCTCTGACTGGGTCCTGCCCTGACCGGTGGGAATCCGCCGGGACAATGACCGTGCGGGGCTGGCTTCGGGCACAGGGGCACAGGGGCACAGGGGCACAGGTAGGCCGTCAGTCGGGCCGTGCCCATGCCTGGGCGAGCAGCTCATAGGACCGCACCCGGTCGGCGTGGTCGTGGGTGATCGTGGTGATGAGCAGCTCGTCGGCTCCGGTGGCATCGCGCAGTATGCGCAGCCCCCGCACAACGGTCGCGGGCGAGCCGACGAACTGGGTGTCGAGCCGATCGGCGACCAGCGCACGCTCCTGGTCGGTCCATGGGTAGGCCGCCGCCTCGGCAGGCGTGGGGTAGGCGGCGCCTTCGCCGGAGCGGATGTTCGCCACCCACGGGCCGTACCCGCTTGCCAATCGGCGGGCGGTTGCGTCATCGCCTGCGACAACGACATCCGCGGAGACCATGACCCGTGGTTCCCGCAACGTCGCCGACGGCCGGAACGCGGCCCGATAGGCCGCGACGGTGTCGAGCACGGTGGACGGGACGATGTGGTAATTCGCGGCCAGCGGCAGCCCCAGTTCGCCCGCGGTCCGCGCACTGTCGCCAGCGCTCGCGGCAAGGATCCACAGCTGCGCATCGGCGTCCTCAGCAGCCGGCGACCGCAGGTGCGTCCCGTCCGGTGTGCGGTAGTCGCCGCGGATGAACGCCTGAATGTCCCGGACGTCCTGTCCGTAGCGCTCGGCCGCATCGTCGCGATGGCCGACCACATCCAGCTGCTGCCGGAGCCGATCGGGATCGAACACGATTTTCGCTGGCGCCGGGATCAGCAGGCCGTCGATCACGGAAGGCCTGGCGGTCGTACCGCCTCGCGGCGACGACCCGGCGGCGGACCGGTTCACCCGTTCGATCAACCTGCCCACGCCCGAGCGACCGAGACCGAGGTCGATGCGCCCGGGATGGATGTGCGCGATGGTCCCGAACTGTTCCGCGACGATGACCGGCGTGTGGTACCCGGTCTGTACCGCACCGGACCCGACCCGGATCGTCTGGGTGGCGTCGGCGACCAAGGCGATCAGCACGGCAGGCGCGGCGGAGACGACACCCGGAGTCAGATGGTGTTCGGCGAGCCAGTACCGGGCATAGCCGAAACGCTCCGCGTGCCGGGCAAGGTCGATCGTGTTGCGTAATGCCTCAGCGGCGCTCGACCCAGAGGTCGAGGGCGCGAGGTCGAGCACCGACAACGGGATGGGGCCTCGGACAGGCATGCACGCCACCGCCGGCCCGTCAGTGATCCGTATCCGTGGCGGCGATGCCGCGGCGTCGGCCGTGACAGGTCAGCGGTGCGATCGACGGCGGCATTCTCCGGCCTTTCGTTCCTCGTTCGAGCGGCGAGTGGAAAGGTGCCCCGGGCGGTACCCGCCGCGCGCGGCGGTCGGGCCGCCCGGGGAGTGCGGAAAGATGTGTTTCGTTCGATGTACGACCGGGTCGCGC
>NZ_CAKJTP010000131.1:0-4765 GCF_917627335.1 Protofrankia sp. CiT1
CCTCGGTGGCGTACGCCACCGAGGACAGCGGATCACTGCCGAAGACAGGCAGGGCGATCCGCTTGGACAGCAACGTCTCGCCGAGTTTGTCGCTCCCGAGAGGGCGACCGACGAAGCCGCGCTTGAGGCGGTCCGTGAGCCTCACGCGGCGATGCTACCGACTGGTGTGACCAGCATCGCATCGCTGTGAGATGTCCGATACCTCCGCTGGTGGACTCCGTCCACGCATCGACCGGGGCGACTGCGCGGGACTACGCTCTGCGGCGTGCATGTGGTGATCCTCGGTTGCGGTCGAGTCGGTTCGGCGCTCGCCCGCAGCGTCGACCGGTATGGCCACAGCGTCTCCATCATCGACCAGGACCCGGACGCCTTCACCCGGCTGCCCGCGGACTTCAGCGGCCGGATGGTCACCGGGGTCGGTTTCGACCGGGGCACCCTGATCGAGGCCGGCATCCGGGACGCGGCGGCGTTCGCCGCGGTTTCCAGCGGCGACAACTCCAACATCATCGCAGCCAGGATCGCGCGGGAGATGTTCGGCGTGACCAGCGTCGTCGCCCGCATCTATGATCCCCGCCGGGCTGAGGTGTACGAACGGCTCGGTATTCCCACGGTCGCCACCGTACGGTGGACCCGCGACCAGATCCTGCGCCGGCTCGTCCCGGACGCCATAACGCCGGAGTGGACGGACACATCCGGCATGATCCTGCTGTCAGAGATGACGCCCTCCATATCGTGGGTGGGGCTACGCGTCTCCACGCTTGAGGGTGCCGCGGGTGTCCGGGTCGCCTGTGTCACCCGTTTCGGCGAAGGCCTGCTTCCTGATTCTCGTACCCTCATCCAGGACGGCGACACGCTGCACATCGCCTTTCCCAAAGCACGGGCGGCGCAGGTGGAAGCCGTGCTGCGGTCCGGTCCGAAGGAAGGTCCACCCGCATGAGGCCACGTCGGATCGCCATCGCCGGAGCGGGCAAGGTCGGCCGTTCCATCGCCGCTGAACTGATCGACAACGGCTCCGAGGTCATGCTGATCGAACGTGACCCGCGCAAGATACGCACAGGCGCGCTCCCGCGTGCCAACTGGCTGCTGGCGGACGCATGCGAGCTGGCCTCCCTGGAGAGCGCCAACCTCCAGGAGTGCGCGGTGATGGTCGCCGCGACCGGGGACGACAAGGTCAACCTGGTCGTGTCGCTGCTGGCGAAGACCGAGTTCGGGGTGCCGCGGGTGGTGGCACGCGTCAACCATCCGAACAACGAGTGGCTGTTCACCGAGGCGTGGGGCGTGGACGTGGCCGTGTCCACCCCACGGCTGCTGACCGCCCTGGTCGAGGAGGCGGTGAGCGTCGGCGACCTCGTCCGCCTGATGCGCTTCATGCAGGGCAACGCGTCGCTGGTGGAGCTGACCCTGGCCGAGGACTCGCCGGTGATCGGGAGGCCCATCGCGCAGGTCGTGCTGCCCGCTGACGCGGCGCTGGTGGCGATCCTGCGCGATGGGCGGGTCGTCCTGCCCTCCCCCGACGCCACGCTGGAAGAAGGCGATGAGGTGCTCGCCGTGGTGACAGCCGGCGGAGACGTCGAGGAGGCCCTCAGCCAGGCTCTGGGTGGGACGCCGGTGGACTCACCACCACCGGCGCGGTGACCGGAAGGCCAGCGGGACCGCCACGCTCGTCCACGCCACGCTCGTCCACGGCAGCCTGACTCGGCGCGAGCCGCCGCACGATGGCGAAGGTCGTTATGATCGCGACGCCGAACAGCGGAAGCCCCAGGGCGATGTTGGCCGCGGCCAGCCATCCTGTCTGACCGGCCAGGTAGAGCACACCCTGGATGACGAACCGGAGACCGAAAACAACGATCCACACCAGCGTCGCCCGGATGGCGGCCCGGCGCAGGTGGCTGTGCTGGCGCCAGTCGGCATACCGGGCATCCATCGCGGCCAGCACGAAACCCGCGAGCGGCCTGCGCGCCAGCAGAGACAGCAGGCCGGCTCCGGCGAAAACGGCGTTCTTCACGATACTGGGCAGGAAGTAGCCCTCGGCGCTGTGCGTGCGGGACGCGACGAACGCGGCGAGCCCCACCGCGAACAGACCGGAGAACGCCTGGCGCGCGGGTTCGCGGCGGACGACCCGCAGCGCGACGAGGGCCGCCGCCGTCGCCACGGCGAACACGATGCCCGCGGTCAGCCCGGCCCCGGCGTTGACCGCGACGAAAGCGACCGTGGGGATCGCGCTGTCGACCATCCCGCGTGGGCCGCCCATGGCCTCGGCGAAGGACATCGGGGGCCGCTGCCCGGTGGCCGGCGCGACCTGCTGGTCGCCGGTCGGGAGGCTCACGCGCTCGCGGACGACGCGGGCAGCAGCTCGTATCGCGGGTTGAAGATGGTGGTACGGCTGTCCTGATTCATGACCATCCCAGCTGCTTTCACCGTGCGTCCTGTCTGAATCCCCGGTATGTGCTTCCGGCCAAGAAACACCAGGGTGACGGTACCGGTGCCGTCGTAGATGTCCGCCTCAAGGCTCTGCGCTCCAGCATGACTCCGAACGGTAACCGAACGGATCGAACCGACGACGCACACCTCCTGACGCTCGTGACACTCACCCATGGGGATGGCCCCGGCCGCCTCGACCGTCCGCTGTAGGTCCTCCGCTTCCAGCACCTGATCATCCGCGTTCAGCCGGTGGACGACCCGCCCCCACCAACCGCCTCGGTCTCCCACGGCTCCTCCGGTTGAATCTCGAGCATGCACGGAACTGGGTTAAGAGCGCCCGGCAATAGAGGACACGGCGTCGCGGGGCTGGGGCACGCAACACAGGCAACATCGGGGTAACGAACCGACGCGCCCCAGTGTGCCCGCCCCGAGGCCCCAGCTCCAGCTGTGCACGATGTCCGTCCCAGGGCCCCGGCCGGCTGTGCTCACGCGTGCCTCGATGCTCACGCATGCCTCGGCCACTCGTCGCGCGACACGTCATCACCGAAAGACAGCGATACCAGCGGCGTGCAGCCACCAGCTCTCCGTGCGGGCGTCAGCTACGGCGGGCTGGTGAGCGATGGCGCACCCGCGCTGATGGCTGCCGGCGGCAGTCTGCGCATCGCCGGCTCCGGCGGGCCCTGCGTCAGGCGCGTCGACATCAGGCGCGTCGACCCGGCTGTGTGTTGGGCGTCGACCGACGAGCCGGGGTACCCGTGCATCGCGCAGCGATGGACGGGGAGCGATGCGGCGAGGTGCGTGCCCCAGCCCCCCGCGACGCCGCGTCCCCTATTGCCGGTCGCTCTTAGCCGACCTCCGCTATCCGCACGCCGGGGGCAGGCATCCGGGCCGCCGTCCGCACGGCCGCGGGTGTGGTGTCGTACGGGCCCGCCGCCACCTCCTCCGCGGGGTCGGGCGAAGCGTGCGGGTCGGTGACCTCTTTCGGCAGCTTCAGCGGCAGCGGATCGCGCAGGGGCATCGCCTGGTCACCACGCACCACCACGAGCTGGCGCAACGCTTCGGTCAGCAACGGCGCGGCCTGTGGATCGAGCGCGCCATAGCCGGTGAGGACGATCCGCAGGAACCAGCGCGGACCGTCGATCCCCATCATCCTGCCGGGCATGAACTCATCGGCCGCGCCGGTCGGCAGCTGGAGCCGCAGCTCCTTCCCATACGGTCCGCTGCCCTCCTCGGCCGCGCCCGGTCCCGCGCCCAGGGAGCCGGCGATCTCGGTGCGCACGTCGTTCCACAGACCGGTGCTTTTCGGCGCGGCGAAGGCCGCCAGCTCCATCGCGCTCTGGCCGTCCGTGAGGGTCACCGTCAGCAGCTGGCCAGATGTCTGATCGACCTGGAACTGCACCTGGATCCCGTCGACCATGGGGATACGCAGGGACCCCAGATCGAGACGCCGAACACGATCGTCCGGAGCGTTGTCGGCGTCATACGGACCGTCCGGGGCACCCGCAGTGCCCTCCTCCTCGACGTCGAGGACCTCATCCCGGCCATGGTGTTCCGGTGCGCCCAAGACACCTCGACCACCACGTCTACGACCGCGCCGGAACATTTCAACCACTTCCTGTTATCACGATGAGCTCCTTGCGCGTGCTGGCCGGCAACGATGGCGGATATGGTGCGGGCGCGGGGCGGACGTCGGGCAGGCATGGGTAAGCACTTCGCCGGCCCCGGTCAGCTAAGATCACCGGTCGTCGCGAACCCACCGGTCGATCCGAACCCGCCGGTGCCCCTCGCCGTCCCGGGCAGTTCGGCGACCTCACGGAACGCCGCATGCTCCACCCGCTGGACGACAAGCTGCGCGATCCGGTCGCCACGCCGCAGGTGGACCGATGCGTGCAGGTCGGTGTTGACAAGCAGAACCTTGATCTCACCACGGTAACCGGCGTCGACAGTACCTGGCGCATTCACGATGGACACGCCATGGCGAGCGGCGAGTCCGCTGCGCGGATGCACGAACGCCGCGTAGCCCTCGGGCAGCGCGATGGCGATCCCCGTTCCGATCATGGCACGTTCGCCGGGGGCGAGGGTGACGTCGCGGGCTGCCACGAGGTCCGCGCCGGCATCGCCGGCATGCGCGTAGGCGGGCAGCGGAAGATCCGGATCGAGCCGCCGCACCAGCACTCCCAGCCGACGCGATCCAGGGCTGGCCGGCTGCGCGGTGAGATCGTTCGTGGCGGTCATGAGTCTCCGATCGCTCCTCGCGAATACGAGCCGAGACCGGTAACCGGCACAGTCAACGGTACCCGGGGGAACACGCCGAAGACTAAGGTGTGCCGGCTGGCCCCTCACC
>NZ_CAKJTP010000131.1:4934-11701 GCF_917627335.1 Protofrankia sp. CiT1
GCGCCCACACCGGCGCCCGCCCCGATGGGGGCCAGCCACCAGCGAAAGATCAGTTACTGACGGGCGCGGGCGGCTCCTGACACAGTGGATACTGACCGACATGCGTTACGAGGAACGGCTGGCGGTACCTCGGCTCTGGTACGTCTGGGCCGCTGTCTGCGCGGGCGCCTTCGGCAGTTACTTCACCGTCTACGCGGACTCCGCGCTGGCTCGGCTGGTGGCCTACGGCGCCATGTTCGCCGCGCTGGCGGCGGCGCTGTGGCTGCTCGGGCGGCCCCGCCTGGCCGTGACCGACACGTCGGTGCGCGCGGCCGGCAGGACGATCAGCAGAGACGCCGTCCACGGCTCCGTCGCCTGCACCGACATCCGCACCGTGCTTGCTCCGGGGATGTTTGCCCTGACCAGGCCATGGATACGGACGGGCGTCCGAGTCGACACCGCGACCGGCGCATGGGTGCTGTCCAGCAGACATCCCGACGAACTGGCTATGGCGATCAATGTCCCGGTCACGCGCTGAACCGCGGATCTCGCTCCCCCGCGGGCCGCGGTCCACAGATGACGGAGGTGCGATAGTGGCACGGTCGGTATCGAAGATTGGCTGGAAGATCGTGGGAGGCGCGGCAGGTGCCGCGGCCGGCTCGGCGGCGAGCAGGACCGCCACCGTGGCGTACCGGAAAATCCGCAAAGCCGACCCGCCGGCCAGTCCGGCGCATCCCGAGACGGCCTGGGCGGACGCGATCGGCTGGGCGGTGCTGTCCGGGGTGGCGATCGGCCTCGGGCGGCTCACCGCCGAACGGGTGGCCGCCCGCTGGTGGGTGAAGACGACTGGATCGCTGCCACCGGGCATGCACGATGGCGACTGACCCAGAACCGGCCGTCATGGTGGCGGTGGAGGCCTTTGACTCGATCAGCCCGGTTACCGGCGCGACAATCGCGACGTTCCCGGCGCACAGCGCCGACGAGGTGCGCGCCGTGGTCGAGCACACGCGCACCGCCACCCAATGGTGGTCCGGCCTCGGCTTCGACGGTCGCCGCACGCGCCTGCTGGCCTGGAAGAGAGCGCTCTACGACTCCCTTGACGAGCTCGCGGACCTGGTCCACCGGGAGAACGGCAAAACCGTCGACGAGGCCGTCCTGGAGATCGGTACTCATCTTGACATCCTCGCCTGGACGGCTGCCCATGCCGGGCGCGTCCTGGGCACGCGCCGGGTGCCGCGTGGCCTGCTTACCGCGAACCAGGCCGCCTCCGTGACCTACCAGCCTTACGGGGTCGTCGGCGTCATCGGGACCTGGAACTGGCCCGTCTACACCCCGGGCGGGGCCATCGTGTCGGCGCTCGCCGCCGGCAACTGTGTCGTCTACAAACCCAGTGAGCTGACACCCGCGGTCGGACGGTTCGTCGTGGAGAAGTTCGCCGCCGTGGTCGGCGAGCATCCGGTACTCCGTATGGTCACCGGCCGCTCGCTCACCGGCGCCGCGCTGTGCTCGGCCGGCGTGGACAAACTCTCGTTCGTCGGTGCCCCGGCCACCGGCCGGGCCGTGATGGCCCAGTGCGCGAAGACGCTCACCCCGGTCGTGCTGGAACTGGGCGGCAAGGACGCGATGATCGTCGCGGACGACGCCGATCTCGACGCGGCCGTCGACGGCGCGCTGTGGCTCGGGATCGGCAACTCCGGCCAGACCTGCATCGCCACTGAACGGATCTTCGTGACCGACGGTGCCTACGATGCCTTCCTCGCAAAGCTGATCATCCAGGCGAAGAAAATCACGGCTGGCGCCGGGAAACCGTCCGGGTACGGCCCGATGGTCCTCGACAGCCAGATCGAGCTCATCCAGCGCCACCTTCGCGACGCGCTGGCGCGAGGCGGGCGTGCCGTGGTAGGCGGCCCCGAATCGGTCCGCCCACCGTTCGTCGATCCGATCGTGCTGGTCGACGTGCCAGACGACGCCCTGGCGATGACCGAGGAGACCTTCGGGCCGACCCTGGTGGTGACCCGGGTGCGTGACCTCGACGAGGCCGTGGCCAGAGCCAACAGCAGCGTCTTCGGGCTTGGCGCGTCGGTGTTCTCCCGCCGCCGCGGGCGGGAGATCGCCGACCGGCTGCGGGTGGGCATGGTCTCGGTCAACAATGTCATGGTCTTCACCGCGGTCGCCGGCCTGCCGTTCGGCGGCGTCGGGCACTCCGGGTTCGGGCGGGTACAGGGCGCGGATGGCCTGCGCGAGTTCGCCTGGCCGAAGGCGATGACCGTGCGGCAGATCGCCTCGCCGGTCAACCCGATCTCGTTCTTCCGAAAACCGTCAGCGATGCGGCGCTACCGGGCGCTCACACGCATGCTGCACGGGCAGCGAGCCAAGACGGACGCCGAGAATAACAGCGCTGGATGACCAGAACGACCCGCGCACATGTGTCCGGCGGCGCGGGCGGCGGCCGGCTCCGTAGGGCACGATGAGGTGGGGATGCTCCCCAGCGGCGGCCGTGTCCGCGGTAACACGCCCATGGTGGGCCGACCATGATGATGAGCTGACCATGGCGACCGGCCGGCCACGTGCCCGAGAAGGAGATGTCGGTGGCTGTCTACGCGCTCGGTGACCGGGTGCCCGAAATCGATCCCTCCGCCTACGTCCACCCGGCGGCAACCGTGATCGGCAAGGTGACCATCGGCCCCGAGTCGACCATCTGGCCGGGCGCGGTGCTGCGCGCCGACTACGGGGAGATCCGTATCGGCGCCCGGACCTCGGTACAGGACGGCACCGTCGTGCACTCGACCGCCACGCTGCCCACGATCATCGGCGACGACTGCGTCATCGGGCACATCGCGCATCTGGAGGGCTGCGTCATCGAGAACGGGTCCCTGGTCGGCTCCGGCTCGATCGTCCTGCACGAGGCGGTGGTCGGCGCCGGCGCACTGGTCGGCGCGCAGGCGCTTGTCGGTAACAACGTGCGGGTACCGCCCCGGGCACTGGCCATCGGCGTACCAGCGAAGATCCGCCCGGACGCGGTGCCGGAGAACGCCTTCGCGGCCGGGGCCGCGATGTACACCGCGAACGGCAAGCGGTACCGCGAGGAGCTCCGCCGCATCGACTGACTGGGCTGAGCCGGCCGGCCCAGGCCGGCCCAGGCCGCGCGAGTGGACGGACAGGTTAGTCGCCGTCGGCGGGCGGGTCCGCGGCGAGCAGGTCGTGCAGCGCATCGAACAGCGCCGGTGGGGCCGCGATGGTGAGGTCGTTCGACACCGGCCGGCCGTGCAGACCACCGACGCGCAGACCGGCCTCGGTGGCGATCAGCCCCCCGGCCGCATGATCCCAGGGATGCAGGCCGCGCTCGTAGTAGGCGTCCACGAGACCGGCCGCGGCCGCGCCGAGGTCGAGTGAGGCCGCGCCCATCCGCCGGATGTCCCGTACCCGCGGCAGGACCCGGGTCAGCACCGTGACCTGGCTGGCCCGTCGCTCGACCGTGTAACCGAACCCGGTCGCCACCAGCGCGTGGGACAGGTCGGTGACGGTCGAGCCCGTGAGGGCGGCTCCGTTACGGGCCGAGCCTTCGCCGAGCGCCGCCGTGTAGGTGACGCCCATGGCCGGAGCGTGCACGACCCCGGCCACCACCGTCCCGTCGATCTCAGCCGCGATCGACACCGCCCAGTTCGGCAGGCTGTAGAGGAAGTTCACGGTGCCGTCCAGCGGGTCGACGATCCAGCGCACGCCGCTGGTGCCGACGTCGTCGGCGCCTTCCTCACCGAGGAGGCCGTCGCCGGGGCGCGCCTCGCGCAGCCTGCGCCCGACCAGCTCCTCGGATGCCCGGTCGAGCGCGGTGACGACGTCCGTGGGGGAGGACTTGGTCGACTCGGCCGCCACCGTGCCCGCTCGTCCCCGCAGCAGGAGGTCACCGGCCTCCTGGGCGACGGCGAGCGCGAGCTCCAGCAGCTCCAGCGGTCGCGGGCCGCCGGGCGTCACGTCATCAGGCATCGATGCGGAAGCCCCCGTCGAAGGCATCGGATCGCCGGCATAGCGCGTGGTCTCAGGCACGGGCTTCATCCTGCCAACCCACCGGTACCAGCCGGGACGGTGCCCACCAGGACCGCAAAAAACCGCGGCTTGCGGGCACCGCGAGTCCCGCCGTCCCCGGCCCGTAGGATCGTTACCTGTGGTGACAGAAGAAGGCAGAAACCAACTGGATCCGGGCCAGCGGGAAGATCCGGCGCAACGGCGGCAGGCCGTCCCGGACCGGCCGTCCCTCGACGGCATCGAGCAACGCTGGTCGGCCGCATGGCACGAGCAGGCGACCTATCGCTTCGACCGGACCGCCGACCGGGCGCGGGTCTTCGCGATCGACACGCCACCGCCGACCGTCTCCGGGTCGCTGCACGTAGGTCATGTCTTCTCCTACACGCACACCGACATCATCGCCCGGTACCAGCGGATGCGCGGCCGTGAGGTCTTCTACCCGATGGGATTCGACGACAACGGTCTGCCGACCGAACGCCGGGTACAGAACCACTTCGGCATCCGCTGTGACCCGTCGCTGCCCTACGACCCGGGCTACACCCCGCCGGACAAGCCCGGCAAGGAGCAGGTCCCGGTCAGCCGCCGCAACTTCGTGGAGCTGTGTGAGCGGCTGACGATCGAGGACGAGAAGGTCTACGAGGAGCTGTGGCGGCGGCTCGGCCTGTCAGTGGACTGGTCGATGACCTACGCGACGATCGACACCCGCTCCCGCGCCGTCGCCCAGCGGGCCTTCCTGCGCAACCTCGCTCGCGGCGAGGCCTATCTCGCGCAGGCGCCGACGCTGTGGGACGTGACCTTCCGGACAGCGGTCGCCCAGGCGGAGCTGGAGGACCGTGACCGCCCAGGCGCTTACCACACGCTCGCGTTCGCCCGCGCGGGTGGCCAGGGCGCCGCGGCCGGCGGCCCGGCAGTGCTCATCGAAACCACCCGGCCGGAGCTGCTGGCCGCGTGTGTCGCCCTGGTCGCGCATCCGGACGACGAGCGGTACCAGCCGCTGTTCGGCTCGTCGGTGCGCACTCCCCTGTTCGATGTCGAGGTGCCGGTGCTCGCGCACCGGCTCGCCGACCCCGAGAAGGGGTCCGGCATCGCGATGATCTGCACCTTCGGCGACCTGACGGACGTCACCTGGTGGCGGGAGCTTCAGCTGCCCGCCCGAGCGGTGATCGGCCGGGACGGCCGGCTGCTCGCCGACCCACCCGAGGCGATCGTGTCGGAGACGGGCCGGGCACACTATGCCACGCTGGCCGGACGTACCGCCAACAGCGCGCGCGAGCAGACCGTCGCGCTCCTGCGGGCCAGCGGAGCACTGCTGGGAGAACCGCGCCCGATCACCCATCCGGTGAAGTTCTACGAAAAGGGCGACCGCCCGCTGGAAATCGTCACAACCCGCCAGTGGTACATCCGCAACGGTGGACGGGACGAGACCCTGCGGGCGGCGCTGCGGGCCCGCGGCGCCGAGCTGCGCTGGCATCCCGCGCATATGCGCGTCCGCTACGAGAACTGGGTGGATGGGCTCACCGGGGACTGGCTGATCAGCCGGCAGCGCTTCTTCGGCGTGCCGTTCCCGGTCTGGTACCCGCTGGGCTCCGACGGCCTGCCCCGGCACAACCAGCCGATCGTGCCCGACGAGGCCACACTTCCGGTCGACCCATCCAGCGACACACCACCTGGCTTCACCGAGGCCCAACGCGGGGTTCCCGGTGGTTTCGCCGCTGACCCGGATGTGATGGACACCTGGGCCACCTCGTCGCTCACCCCGCAGATCGCCGCTGGCTGGGGCAGCGACGACGACCTGTTCGCGCGGGTGTTCCCGATGGATCTGCGACCGCAGGCGCATGAGATCATCCGCACCTGGCTGTTTTCGACGGTGCTGCGCAGTCATACCGAGTTCGGCACACTGCCCTGGACGAACGCGGCCATCTCCGGCTGGATTCTCGACCCGGACCGCAAGAAGATGTCGAAATCCAAGGGAAACGTCGTCACGCCGCTGGACCTGCTCGAACAGCACGGTTCGGACGCGGTGCGATACTGGGCGGCATCCGGGCGTCCGGGTACTGATACCGCCTTTGATGTCGGGCAAATGAAAATCGGGCGACGCCTCGCCATCAAGCTGCTCAACGCGAGTCGGTTCACCCTGGGGCTCGGTGTGGTCGAGGACCCGGGCGCGATCAGCGAATCACTCGACCGAGCGCTGCTGGCGACGCTCGCGGATGTCGTCGACGCGGCCTCTACCGCATTGGACGGCTACGACTACACCCGTGCCCTGGAACTGACTGAATCGTTCTTCTGGCGGTTCTGCGACGACTACGTCGAGCTCGTCAAAGGACGCGCGTATGGGGCGTTCGGCGTAGCGGGCTCGGCATCCGCCCGAGCCACGCTCGCTATCGCGCTGTCCACGGTCCTGGCACTGTTCGCGCCCTTCCTCCCGTTCGTCACCGAAGAGGTCTGGTCCTGGTGGAAACCGGGTTCGGTGCACCGCGCCCGCTGGCCGGAAGCCGGTGAGCTGCGCAAGTTCGCCGACAACGGCGACCCTCGCCAGCTCGAGGCGGTCAGCGGCGCGCTCACGGCGATCCGGCGGTCGAAATCAACGGCCAAGGTCTCGATGAAGGCCGCAGTGGCCTCCGCCCGCGTCAGCGGAGAGGCCGACCTGCTGGCCCTGGTGGCGGCGGCCGCGCCAGATCTGCGCAGCGCCGGCAGCATCACCAGCCTGACCTTCGCCGCGGGCTCGGGCGAACTGGCCATCGACGTGATCCTGGCCTGACCCG
>NZ_CAKJTP010000132.1:0-778 GCF_917627335.1 Protofrankia sp. CiT1
GGAATGATGTAGGTCGCCCCTTCCGGCTGTTCGCTTGCCACGTCGAGCGCGATCCCGATCGCCTTGTGGATGAAGTCCCGCCGGTGCATCGCGTGTGCCGTCAGGCAGACCAGGACAGCGGCCGAGTTCCTGATGACCGCACGGACCAGCGGTTCCCATTCCTGGCCGGGAAGAACATCCTCGTCGTCGAGCCAGGGGGCGAGGCCGTCGGTCCGCAGGCGGGCGTACAGGGCGCGCGCGTCGGCCAGGTCGCTGGTGGAATAACAGAGAAAGATCCGCCCATCGGGGAGGCCGGGTTGTCCGACCGGGCATGGTCTTCCGCTGGTGTTCGACGGATTTCCGGCGCCGTTGGCCCCCGCACCTGGCCGGTCATCACAGGCCGCGCCATGGTGTTCGGCGATCGCGGTGAACGCGGGACTGGCCGGATACACCCGGAGCGCGGCGCGCAGCAGCCGGCGGAATGGATCGGCGATCACGCCGTTATCCAGCTCGGTGAAAACCTGGTACCACCAGTGGACGGGTGTCATACCCGGCCAGCCGGGCCGGTACTCCCTCGGGTAGCCAGCCTGATCCAGCAGCATGCCGGCGGCGGCAGCCGTCCCGGCGACCCGCGCGCAGGCGTGCAGCAGTTCCCATCGCTCGTCGTCGGTGAGCGACAGCTCGACCGACTGGCCGGTCCGGCCCTCCATCGTGAACCCCCGTTCGGCGTCGCGACGGTCGTCTCGCCCGCCGCGGGAAACAGCGACCGGGCGGCGGGACGAGCGTTCGGCCATTTTAG
>NZ_CAKJTP010000132.1:1025-3133 GCF_917627335.1 Protofrankia sp. CiT1
GGAATCCGTGGTTGGCCGGGTATCGCCGGCTGGTAGGCGCCTGGTGGATATCGTGGGCCGAGTGGCCGTGCCAGAATCCGGTACCGGCGAGTGAGCCTGATCGGTGAGGAGAGAACGGTGATCGACGCGGAAGCGATGCACATTCCTGGTTGGCGCGGCGGTGACGGTAACGGCGCCTACCTCGACAAGACACTGCGCCACCATCCGATCGAGCTGTCACTCGACGACAGCGTCGGTGTGCAGGTGATTGTCATGTTATTTGCGCGAGCGCTGTCCGCGGCTTTTCTCGGTTGGCTCGTATTCGCTTTTCTCGGGCTGTTCGCCACGGTGGGCGGGGGTGCTGGATCGGGCGTCGGCATCATGGGCGTGGGCGCCGTCATAGCCGGTGTCGTGTTCTGGGCGGTCCTGCTGCTATCGCGGTTCACCGAGCCTATTGCTGAGTGGCGGGTACTGCTGGAGGACAGGACCGACAGCGTGGAGTCCACCTACAGCAAGATAGCGGGCGCCCTGCGCGATCGGCAGATTCCGCTCTATCGGACGGTCCGGCGCATGTCCACCGGCATCGGTGCCGGGCATGTCAGCAACCGGCTCGTGCTGACCGAGGAAAGCTACTCGGCCTATGTGTCGGTGTTCAGCTACGGCACGAGCCTCTACCTCGGCTGGATGATGTGGCGCTCGCGCCGCGGGTACATCCTGATCGGGAAATATCTTGTTGATCTGGTGAATGGTATGATCGGCAGACTTGACCCAGAGACGATCATGTTGCGTACCGAACGGCCCAGGGCCATGCGCGAAGCCGTCCACGCGGCGTGCCGGGAGGGCCTGTACGTCGCGATCGAGGGGCGGGACGTGCCCATCACGTACGGATTTCCCCAGGGCCTGCCGCGGATCGACGCCGACCCGACGCCGCCGGCTCCCATGGCCCCGCCTGCCGGTTTCGGCGGACCACCAGTGGCTGAGCCTCCTTACCAGGCCATGGATCAGCGGCAGGGTCAGCCCAGCCAGCAGAACTGGCCGTACGACGGCACCGCGCAGAGCCCGCCGCCGTACCAGCAGCCGCCTTCGTACCCACCGGCGGCGGGCCCCGGCGGGCGGGACTGGCGGATCGGTGACGAACCTCGCTACCAACAGTGACCTTGGACGGCCACCGCGGGGACGGGATTGTGCGGCGGTCCGGTCCGGAGGGCTGCTGGGCGTGGGTGGGGGTCCGCCTCGCGCCGATCACGCCCGGCGCGGGCAGCCCTGGCCTGTACACCGATCTGGGCGAACCATCGCGGCGTGCCGACGCCCGCACCGCGGAGACCGCGTGGGTTGCCGCCTGGCGAAGGAGCGATGAGCGGCCCTGTTTCGACCTGCGCTACCTCAGCGACCCCGGCTCCGGCAGCGTCTCCTGCGCTCTGCTCGGGCGGGTGTTCGCTCCCGACGACGCCACGGCCACGCGCGCGGCGGTCGCGCTGCGGGAGCGCCTGGCGAGGCCACCGGCTCATGTGGCGGCCAGGCCGTTCGCCGATGCGGCCGAGGTCCAGCGCTGGCTCGCGCCGGTGGAACCCCACCCGGACGGGCTGGCCGAGATCCGCAAACGGCTGACCCACAGCTGGGGTAGCCGGCCGGGCATCCCGGGCTCGGCTCCCGGGCGCCGGATCTGCTTTGCGGTGTCGGCGTTCGCCGGCGGCGACAGCTCCTGGGAGGCGGTGTGGCTCGCGCTGGCGCGGCAGCGGTACCCGACGCTGATCAGCCTCTTCGTCGAACCCTACCCGGTGGCGGACATCCTGCGCTATGCGCTCAGCGCGCTGGCCAGGGAGTACACCGCGCTCGCGACAGAGATACCGGGCACGCTGTACCGGGCGGCGGTGCCGGCCGACGCGTTCGCCGTCGAGGCACAGCCGTTGTACGCCGAGGCGCTGCGTCGCTACGCCGACCACGCGTATCGCGTCCGGGTCTCGGTGGCCTCCGCCGGTCCGCTGGATCCAGCCTTCGGTGAACTGGTCGCGGCGACCATCTCGCCGCCGGTCCGCGACGGCGCGTTCGGGGGCGGCGGGGCGGTGTCGCGGCGACCGCCACCGGCGGAACTCGGGCCGGCGTGGGCGAATATCACCGCCCTGAGGCGT
>NZ_CAKJTP010000132.1:3670-10427 GCF_917627335.1 Protofrankia sp. CiT1
GGGTGGCTCGATGCGACGTACCGGCAGGAGTCGCCGCCAGGTTCGCTCGACGAACCCGAGCGCATCCTGTGCGACCTTACCGACGTCGCGGAGACCGCCGCGGTTTTTCGTTTCCCCTATGAGATCGCCGGCCGCCCGTGGCTGTTCGACCTCCCGGACCGGCCGGTGTCCCGGCCGGCACCGGGCCGCTCGGTGGTCTTCCTGTGCCATGCGGAGGCCGATCGCGCGGTGGCGGCGAACCTGCATGCCCACCTGCGCTCCGATGGCGTTGACGGCCTGTGGCTGGCGGCCGAGGATCTTGGCGGTGGCCGGGAGCGGGAAGCGACGATCAGACAGGCGATCGAGCGAAGCCGCGCCGTGGTCGTGTGCCTGTCGAGAGCGGTGTACGAGCGGGGTGCCGTCAACAGGCATATCGCCTGGGCACTTGAGGTGGCCATGGAGCAGCCTCCGGACACGGTTTTCATGATTCCGGCGCGCCTGGAGGACTGCGACATTCCCCACCGGCTACGCACGTGGCAGCCGGTCGACCTGTTCACCCACGACGGCTACGCCCGGCTGGTGCACGCGCTCGGGAACACCCAGCGGTGAGGACAGCCACCTGTCTTTCAGACAATCTTTCGTCTGTTGAACCGGGGCGGAATCAAGCGGTCAAGGCGACGCCGAGCTCCTCGTCGAGATCGAGCGCGTATGGAAGGAGAACTACGAGGTGTATGGGGCGCGGAAGGTATGGCGTCAGCTCAATCGTGAAGGCGTGCGGGCGGCCCGCTGCATGGTGGAGCGGCTGATGCGCGGTGCCGGGCTCGTCGGTGCCCTGCGCGGCGGCGGCACTCCCCGCACCACCCGCGTCGACCCGGCCGCGGCACGGCGGGCGTAGGGACGCGGCGAGCTTCCGGATGTTCCTGCCCGGCCGGATGCTCGGGGTCGTCGTCCACGACCGCTTACGACAACGCCGAGTTCGATGGCTTCCTGCACCCGCCTCACCCGACCGCTTCGGTCTGCTCAGCCTTGATGGGACCGTGCGTGCTCCCCGACCGAACCGTTCCTGGAGATCACCGAATGCCGGCGGTGAAAGACGTCGGTGAGCCGTGTGCGGGAAAACCGCATGCACGGAATCGACGGGAGGGAGCTGGAAACGGAACGCTCACGCGTCACCGCGCCAGCTCCCTGCCCAACCAGGCCCGCGTACGAATTTTCGAGGTTCGGGTCCCAGCACGAGGCGGGCGTCGGGTGTCGTCTCCACCGCTTGATACCGCCAGGGTTTTCGCCGTTCTGGTGGCATCCCTCCCTCAGAGCGACCAGGGCCGAGAGCGCGGGGGATCGCCAGCGAGCGCTAGTGTGATGTGTACGTTGTACGTACACTCGTGGGGTGGCTAGCGCGAAGGATGAGCGGATGCATTTGAGGGTGGAGCCGGCGCAGAAAGCTCTGCTGGAGGCTGCCAGCTCGGCTGCGGGCAGTACAGTGTCGGCGTTCGTGCTGAAGGCGGCGACCGATGCCGCGGCCGATATCCTGGCCGATCGGCGGGTCTTCGTCCTGGACGAGGCGAGCTGGCAGGCTTTCGATCATGCACTTGACCGGCCGGCGGCCGACGTGCCGGGGCTGCGGGAACTGCTGACCACGCCCACCGTCCTCGATCACCCGGAGCCGGGTCAGGCCGGTCGGTGACCAGCCAGTTCGGCCCGGTCGAGCCGCTGGCCGCGACGCACATGCTGGCCGGGTTCGACTGCGGGTCGGCGGCGCAGTCAGCCTGGCTGACCGCGCACGCATGGCAGGCGCACCAGTCCGGCTCCTCCCGGGTGTACGTGGTCACCGGAACCGATGACGCACATCAGCGGGTGGTGGGCTATTACGCGCTGGCGGCCGGGTCGGTCGCGCCGGCCCAGGCGCCGCAGCGGCTGACCCAGGGCGCGGGCCGCTATCACCAGCCGGTGGTGATCCTCACCCGGCTCGGCGTGGACCTGTCCGTCCAGGGTGCCGGGCTCGGCCGGGCGCTGGTGGTCGACGCAATGCGCCGCGTCGCTGTGGCCGGTGAGGTCATCGGTGTACGGGCCCTGCTGATCCATTGTGAGAACGAGGTCGCCCGTGACTTCTACCTCCGGCTGGCGACGTTCGAGGCCGGCCCTACTGACCCCATGCACCTCTTCCTACTGATGAAGGATCTCCGCAAGGCCCTCAGCGGCACGTGACCGAGCGGGCTCGGGTACCGCTCGCGTAACCCGATCAGCGCGCGACAGCGCACCCGTACCACCGTCTTGGACGCAGCGCTGTCGATCGCGCACCATCGACAGCCCCGACCGCCAGGTCACATCGCTCGCAGCACTGGCACCATGCCTACCCGAAGCCACCCGCGCCAACATCAAACCCGCATCCCGAGGCTGTGACCTGCACCGACGGACGTTGGTAGACATCCGTGGACGGTCCGCCGAGGGCCATGGATTATGTGCGCTGGCCGGTGCTGGGTGAACGGAGGGGAACGACCGGAGACGGGATTCGGTGATGCCGCGTCCCCTGTTGCCGGTCGCTCTTGTTTTTGTTAACAAAATTATGCTGGATGGGTCATCGCTTCGTCAGCTCGTTCCTCGGTCGGGTGGGTATCGGCCCAGGCATGGGAGAGCGCTTCGATGAAGATCTCCGGGGGCTGGGCGCCCGAGACCCCGTACCTGTTGTCGATGACGAAGAACGGCACACCGGTGGCACCGAGTGCCCGCGCCTGGCGGGCGTCGGCGTCCACCGCGTCGGCGTAGGTGCCCTCGGCGAGCACGCGGTGGGCCTCGTCCGGGTCCAGGCCGGCCTCGCCGGCAAGCCCGATCAGGCATTCATGATCGAACAATGATCGCTGCTGGGTGAAGTGTGCCCGGTAGAGGCCCTCGACGACGGCGTCCTGGACGCCGCGGTCGCCGGCCAGCTGCACGAGCTGATGCGCGCTGGCGGTGTTGCCGATGGTCCTGTCGGCCAGGTGGTACTCGAGGCCGACGGTGGCCGCGGTGCGTTCCAGCGCGAGCTGGCTCGCCCGTGCCTGTGCCAGGGTCATGCCGTAGGTGGCGACCAGCATGTCGGTCTGGCGCACGACGCGATCGGTGGGCATGGCCGGGTCGAGCTGGAGAGAATGGTGGACGATCTCAGTCTGGTCGCGCTGAGGGAAACTGATCAGCGCCTGCTCGAATCGGCGCTTACCGATCCAGCACCACGGGCAGATGAGGTCGGACCAGATGTCAATCCGCATGGGCCTCTCCTCGGCATCGGTGCTCCGGGCTATGCTCGCAGGGCACAAGGGGCTGTTCGCGCAGCCACGCGAGGCTGAGCGGAGCGTCGCATGGGCGACGCGGTCGTGACGTCCTGGTTATTCCGGCGCGACACGTTGTGCGCGACACGTTGGTCAAGCCGTGTTTCGGCCGTCTCGGCCGCGGGTGGAGGGGACGTGCTGACGCCGAGTCCCACTGGGGTCAATCCCGCCTACAGCATTCAGATCCGTGTCCCGCCGCATGCGGCCGCCGTGGTCCGGTCGGTCATCGCGGACCTGCCGGGCACCGTCACCTGCCAGACCGACGAAGGTGACCCCACCGGTGCGCGCCGCATTGTCCTGGACGCCGACAGCGCCCGCACCCTGACCCGGTTGACCGACGCGCTGCGTCGCGGTCTGGGCGCCGATCTGCTGCACGCCGAGGACCTCGTCTTCTCCACCGCCTCCGCCGGCAAGCTCGCCCAACAGGTGTGTGCCGCGGTCACCACCGGTCATGACGTCGCGCTGCTGGACGCCGACGCGGACCGGCGCGTCATCACCCATCTCGCGGCCCATCCTCGCCACACCGACCGGTACACCGGCCGGTCCCGCCGGATCGCGCTGCTCAGCGACGCCAGCGCCGTCCTGGACTTCGAACCGTTACCCGCCGAAACCGCTCTGCCCGCGGTGGAGTCGCAGGCCGTCCACCTGCAGCGGGCAACCGGCCTGGACATCATCCCCCTGCCGGTCGCCACCAGCGGCGCTGACGATCTCGCGAGCGTCATCCGGATGCTCGCTCCGGGCTTTGCCGCGACCGTCCTGGTGCACACCCACATCCGCCACATCGATGCCGCCCGCGCCGCCGTCGGCGCCGCGTCCCACCTGCTGCTGGACGCGGTCAACGACGGGCTGGCCGTGGCCGCCACCGCCGCGGCCGTCAACGCGCTGCGTACGCGGGCGATCGATCCGGGCCGGGCGCGGATCGTGCTTGTGGACCCGGCACGAGGCGGTGACCTGGCTGGTCTCCTGGTGGCCGCGGGGATCGGCGACGTCACTCTCTATGATCCGGTGGAGTACGGCATCCAGGCGCTGCACGCCGTTGCCGACCAGACGGACCTTGTCATCGATCTCATGGGTCTTGCGGCACCGCCGCGGAGCGTGCCGGTACTGCGTACCCGGTTGGAGACCCCACCGCCGCTGCTGGCCGCCACTACCGGACCGCGCCCGCTGCATGCCCTGCCCGGTCTTGTCACCGCGGCCGTTACCACCCGGATGCCGATCACCTCCGCGGCCCGGCTGGCCGCCGCCTACGCCCTGGCCGCGCAGGCGGAGCCGGGCGCGCTGCTGCCCGCGCTGGACCATCCGGGGCTGACCGCGGCCGTGGCCGTGGCCGCGGCGTGCGCGCTCACCGCGGCGCAGTGATGCGCACGCGCGGCAGTGATGCGCACGCGGCGAGGATCTCTCCCCGCCGGGGAGCGAGCGTCCCGTCGCGGTACGTTCACCGCGCGGGAACGCGGCCTGGTCAGGCGCGGATGGGCGCGTCGATCAGCATGGGGGTGGTGGGCCGCGCCGAACCACCGGCGGGCTCCGCGGTGACGACTATGGAACGGGCGTCACCGACACCGGTGAGCAGACGGTCGACGGCGACCGCGCGGCCGTCGGCGATACCCGCGGACCGCACCCCGTCCGGGCCGGCAGGGCTCGGGCCGGCAAGCCAGAACTGGTATACACGCCCGCCGGTGAGCACCGGCAGGTCCCGCGCTGAGACCAGCGCGTTGCCGGCTACCGCCACCACGGCCAGGCTCCCGCCGCCAGCCAGCGGCATGGCCGCCGAACGTGACAGGGCCGCGGCCGCGAGCGCACTCAGCCGGTCGGCACGCTGGCGCTCGCTGTCCAGGCGCCGCTGCTGGCCGGCTACGGTGAGACCGAGCCCGGTTACCGTGACCAGCGCCGCGGCGGCGGCCGCGGTAACCCGGCGCGACAGGCGGGGGTGACGGGGCTGGCCGCGGCGCTGCCCGTCCCGCGGCCGGTCATCTGGCGCCGGGAGCTGTGGGGCCGGGAGCTGCGGGGCCGTTGCGATCCGCGCGAGTACCGCCGCCCGCAGCGACGCGGGCGGCTCCACCTCGTCAGCCCTGGTCAGGGCCGTCGCCGTCAGCCGTAGCTCAGTCACCTCCCGCGCACAGACGTCACAGCTGGCGAGATGCTCGTCGACCATCGCCCGTTCGTCGCCGTCCACGGCGTCGAGGACGTACGCGCCGGTCAGCGCGTGGATGTCCGGGGATGACGGGCGCGGGGGAGTCATCGCCCGACGCCCAGGCAGTCACGTAACCGGATCAGGCCGTCGCGCATCCTCGTCTTCACCGTTCCAGCCGGGACCTTCAGGTACTCCGCGACCTCACGGTAGGTGTACCCGCGGTAATAGGCCAACGTGATCGATTCGCGTTGACTGTCGGTGAGGTGGTCCAGACAGCGGCGGAGATGCTCACGCTCGAGCCGCGCCTCGACCTGCTCGACGACGTCATCGAAACCGTCGCCGTCCCGATGGCCGAGCAGGGCCGCGCGGCGTTCCCGGTCGGTGGCCGCCTGGACCGAGCGGACGCGGTCGACGGCCCGGCGGTGCGCGAGCGTGCAGACCCAGGCCGCCGCGCTGCCCTTGGCCGGGTCGAAGCGGGCGGCGGTCCGCCACACCTCGACGAACACCTCCTGGGTCACCTCCTCGGACTGCGCGGGGTCCCGCAGCACCCGCCGGACGAGCCCCAGCACCCGCGGGGCGAGCAGGTCGTAAAGAGCCGCGAACGCATCGCTGTCACCGCGGCTGGCGCGCTGGAGGAACTCGTCCGCGCGCGCCGCGGTATCGGACGCGGGGTGTGACGGGGTGTGCGGCGCGAGGCGCAGCACCCGGCGTGGATTGTCCTCGCCTCGCATCGACATCCGTTTCCGGCTCTTCTCGGAATCATGCCGAGATCGTGATCGCGTTCTTCGTATTGTGCCGGCAACCGTGCTATCGCGGTACCACCGGAGTGGTCATCGGCCACCGGGCCGTCCGCTCGTCGCCGATGGTTTTCCCGCCCGGACCGACGGCGGAGGCCTCACCGGTGGGGCGGGGTGCCCGGGGGCGACGACGAGGCACGCTGGCGTTTTTCGTGGTCACGAAGGCGTTCCAGCGCGCGGCGGTCGCGCTTGGTCGGACGTCCGGCGCCACGGCCGCGGGCACCCACCGCCGCGACATCCTGGGTGCACCGGTGGTGGGCTGTGGTCGATAAAGCATTCCCCGGCGACGGCCGCGCTGGTCCGTTTGCTCAGGACACGGGTGACGACGACGATCCGCTCATGCCCGCCGTGGCGTACCCGTACCGTGTCCCCGGCGCGTACCGCATGGGCCGGCTTGACCCGGTCACCGTTGAGATGCACATGCCCGGCGCGGCAGGCCGCGGTGGCCTGCGAGCGCGTCGTGACCAGTCGCACGGACCAGATCCAGCTGTCGACCCGCGCGGTCAGTTCCTGCGACGCCATACCACGATCCTATGAAGCGGGCGAGG
>NZ_CAKJTP010000132.1:10630-12483 GCF_917627335.1 Protofrankia sp. CiT1
GGGCGGTGCCACCGGGCAGCCGCGCGGGAAGGTGCCGAGCCGGGAGAGGTCATAGCCGTCGGGATAGCTACGGATGTTGGGCCGCTGGCGGGCGTACAACGGCTTGGTGCGCGGCGGCAGGAACCGTACCACCCGGCCGCGTAGCCGTACCGCCGCGGCGCATGCGGCCTGTTCCGCCCGGGAGATCCGCGGGTAGCCCAACGCCGTGCGCAGGCCGTCGTCCATCAGGCCGAGCGCGAACCGCCTGACCAGCGCCGCGGGTGCGAGGTGACTGGGCGGGAAGGTGGTGAACAGGGCGAGCGTGGCGTCGGCGACAGCGCGTCCGCCCGGCTCGGGGGCGAAGCGTGCCGCCTCGTAGGCGTCGAGATGGGTGGTGAACTCCTGCCAGGTCGCCGGGATTCCCGTCATCCCCATGTGCCGGCCCAGCTCACGGTAGTAGTTGGCGCTTGCGGCCTTCTCGGTCTCGCTCAGCCGTCGCCAGCCGAACCGGTCGATCCACCGGATCGGGACGACGACGAACGTGGACAGCACGTACACAAGATCCTCATTGGAGATCGTGTAAGCGCCGTGCATCTGGTTCATGCGGCGGATCGCCGCGCGTCCCAGTGAGCTTGCGAAACCGTGCTCGAGTATCCCGTCGAGAATCAGGACGGTGTCGTCGTAGCGTTTCTGGACGCGTTCGGTGAGCTCGCCGGTCTCGGCGAGAAGCCGCCCGACGGTGGGCACGGCATAGGTGCGGAACAGCGCGAACGACAGCGACTGGTTGTAGTCCCACGGGAATTCGTGGGTGACACTGAGCCGGTAGATGTCGAGGAAATCCGTTTCCGGGTCGAGCCGCTCGATGCGCTTGAGCCAGTCGAACCGTTTCATGCGTGCTCCTCCGGTGACCGGGCCGGCCGGGTGGCCGCGCACCGGCCAGTAGTGCCTCGCTCCTGGATCCACGCCCCTGTTGCCGGGCACTCGTCACTGCTCACGGGCCGGACAGCGCCGGGGCGAGCGTGAGCAGCCGGCGGCCGAGGGCGTCGTCCCCGGTGATGGCGACGTCGAGGTCGCCGGGCGTTCTGCGGTCGCCGACCAGCAGGCAGAACTCCACCGTGTGGAGGGAGATCTCGGCCGCGGGCGGGGTGCGAGCCGCGTCGCCGGCAGCCTCGGCACGGCCGCTGGCGCCGACCCGCACCAGCCAGGACCCTCCGCCTGGCCCGGTGAGCGTGAGCCGGACCATCCCGGCGGGGGAGCCGCCGGACGCTGGCGTACCGAGCCCCGGGGCATGGGACGCGCACAGCTGATCGAGCAGCCGCGCGGCAAGGCCGGACATGGCGTGCAGGTGCTCCCCGAGCGGATGGGGCAGCCGCAGCCCGATCACCCCGGCGATGTCACGGGCGTGGATCCAGGTCTCGAAGGCCCGCGTGACGAGGTGGTCGGCCACGGCCATCTCGACGCCGCCGACCTGGACGATCCGGCTGGCCAGCGCCGGTTCGGCGCGCAGCCGTGCCGCGATCGCGTGGACACCGTGCCGCCACAGCTCGCGGGAGTGCGCGGGCGGCCGGGTACGGGCGTGGGCGATCACCATCTCGCTGTGGGCGACGGTGTTCTGGTGCGGATCCACCGGTGGGTCCGCCGCGATCCCGATCGCGGCGGCGAGCAGAGCATCGGTCGCGGCCAAGTGGGCGACCAGGTCGCTGATGGTCCAGTCGCGTACCGGGCTCGGCGTGCCCCAGGCCGTCTCGTCGATCTCGGCGAGCGCGGACTCCAGCAGGCCGGCCGCGGCGGCGAAGGGCGCGGCGAAGGCGGGTACCAAGGGTGCGGGCCGGCGGCGCGCCAGCGCCGCGGTCAGCACCCGCGCGGCCGGCGGC
>NZ_CAKJTP010000133.1:0-6305 GCF_917627335.1 Protofrankia sp. CiT1
GGCGCGGCGAGGTCGAATGGCAACCAGCTGTCCGTCCCAGCGGGTCCGGTCGGGGCCGGGATGGCGAACGGTGCGGGCGACGGTGCGAGCGCCGGACCGGCGGCGACCCCGGCGAGGTTTTCGACTTCCCCGGCCGGCGCGACATGGTGGCCGCTTCCGTCCGGTCCGGCCACGGCCCGGCCGAGCTCCAGCTCGGTGAGCGAGGTGAGGATCTCGTTCACCCGGATGTGCGCGGCGCTCATCGCGAGGCTCTGCGTGGAGACGGCCTCGACCGCGGCGTGCAGGCGCTGATCGGCCGCGGCGCCCTGGGATGGCTCGCGCAGGACCGCGGCCAGCCCGCCCGCGACTTGGAGCTGGCTGTCAAGGTACTGGCTGTGCAGGGCGAGATGTTCCCGGGCAACAGCCGCGATCTGATCCACCGGCGCCTCCTGTGCTGACGGCTGGGTCACGGCCGGCGCCAGCACCGGCGGCGGCACCGACGCCTGGGCTGGTATCCGCTCAGCCGCGGCCGGCGATGTCCGCGCGGGGACCTTGGGACGCCCGCCGGATATGTCGTCACCGGACGAGGCCGGGCGCGTGCCAGGCCCGTGTCCGGTCCGCCCGTTCTCAGCGGCGGCCCCGGCGGCTGCGGGTACCGGCGGGGGAACCCGGTAGCCGTTGTCGATGGCTTCCCGGTAGGCACGCCGGTGGGCGTCGGGCACATGGTTCGCGCCGGTGAGGGGTATCGACATGCCGGCTGGCACCACCTCGGCGAACGGTTCGGCGGCGTACCGGTTGATGCCCGTGAGCGGCACGCCGAGGACCGCGAGGCGCACGGCGGCCTGCTTGAGAGCCGCGTCGCTGTCGCCGGTGGGGCCGCTGTCCGTGGCGATGGCGATGACATCGGGCTCACCCAGGCAGCGCTGGACGAGCCCGGTGAGGACCTTACGGGGGCCGAACTCGACGAAGACCGTGCAGCCGTCGGCGCGCATCGCCTCGACCCCGGCGGCGAACTCGACCGGGTTGACCAGCTGCTCGACAAGCACCCGCCGGTTGGCGGCGACATCCGTGCCGTAGCTGGCACCGGCGGTGTTCGCGTACGTGCGCCCCCGCGGCTCACGGATCTCCGTGGCTTCCACCGCTACGCGGAACGACTCGACCGCGTGCGCGACATGCGGGGTGTGGAAGGCCGCGGCGACCGGCAGGCGCTGGGCCGAGATCCCACGCGCGACGCAGCGGGCGACGAAGGCGTCCACGTCCGCTGTCCCGCCGCCGACCACGACCTGGTCCGGGGCATTATGGTTGCAGACAGTAACACCCTGGTGTTCGACCAGCAGGCTGGTGACGTCGTCCCGGGCGGCCCGTACCGCGGCCATCGTCCCGGGGTCGAAAGCTGCGGCATCCGCCGGCGGGGCCATGGCCAGCCCCCTGGCCCGGGCAAGCCGGAAGAAGGACGTGTCGTCCAGCGCGCCCGCGGCCCACAGCGCGGTGAGCTCGCCGAAGCTGTGCCCCAGGAAGCCGTCACAGCGCAGGCCCAGCTCGGTGAGGAAACGGAACTGCCCGGCCGCGAGCGCGCCGATGGCGGGCTGAGCGTAGTCGGTGCGTGTCAGCGTGGCGTCCTGCTCCGCGGCCGCCGACGGATCGAACAGCGGCGGCGGGAACACCACCTGGGCGAGGGTCCTGTCCGCGTCGGTGAACGGCGTGTTGGCGTCGTCGAAGGCGGTGGCGACCGGCGGGATGTTCAGCACCGCCCGCAGCCCCATGTCGACGTACTGGCTGCCCTGTCCGGCGAACAGAGCGCCGATCATGATCTCTCGAAGTGCCCGGTTGCGGAAGGTGATCCCCCGCGGATGGACCCATTGCTCGGCGCCGATGTTCACCGCGAGCTGGTCGACGGCGATCGTGCGCAGTGCGTCCGCCTCGTCCTCGTAGGCGACGAAACCGACCCGGGCGTGGTCGGCCGGGATCTCGCCGTCGGCGTTGGGCGGGGCCGCGGCGCGCAGCAGGTCGAACAGGTCCTCCGAGCGCGGCGCGTGCCAGACGTAAGCGCGCGCGCTCTGGTGCATGGTGCGCAGCCCGGCACGGTCCGGGGCGCCTTCCTCGAGAACCACGTGGAAGTTCGTGCCGCCGAAACCCATGGCCGAGGCCGCCGCCCGGCGTCGCGGGCGGCGCGGGTCCCGGATCCAGGGACGGGTACGAGTGTTGATGTAGAAAGGCGAATTGTCGAAGTCGACGGCGCTGTTGGGGCGCTCGACATTGATTGTCGGCGGGAGGACCCGATGGTGGAGGCTGAGCGCGAGCTTGATGAGCGCGGCCGCGCCAGCGGCACCCTTGGTGTGTCCGATCTGCGACTTGACGCTGCCGATCGCGGCGAAGTGCTTCTCCCGCGTCGCCGTGCCCATGACGGTGTGCAGCGCGGTGAGCTCCGTACGGTCGCCGACCTTCGTGCCGGTGGCGTGTGCCTCGACAAGCTCGACCGTGGACGGCTCGCAACCGGCGTCCTCGTAAGCCCGTTGCAGGGCTATGACCTGCCCCTCCGCGCGCGGGGCATAAATGCTCTTGAAGCGCCCGTCGCTGGATGCCCCGATGCCGCGGATGACGGCGTAGACACGGTCGCCGTCACGTTCGGCATCAGCCAACCGCTTGAGCGCGAGCATGCCGATGCCCTCACCCACCAGGGTGCCGTCAGCGGAATCGTCGAAGGGGCGGATCGTGTCGGTCCTGGACAGCGCCTGGGTCTTGCTGAAGCACATGAAGCCGAAGAGCGTGTTCTCCGTGTCACAGCCGCCGGTGATCATGAGGTCGGCCCGTTCCTCGACGAGTTCGCTCACGGCCATCTTGACGGCCGCCAACGCGCTGGCACACGCCGCGTCGACCGTGTAGTTCGATCCGCCGAGGTCCAACCGGTTCGCGATCCGACCGGCGGTCACGTTGCCGAGCAGGCCGGGGAAGGAGTTCTCCTCCCATGCGGGAAAGGCGAGCGCGAACTTCGCCGCGATCGCTTCGGCGTCAGCCGCACTGAGACCGCAGCTGCGTACGACCTCCTTCAGCACGGGTGTCTCCAGCCGTGCCGCCATCGGATGCGTCATCGGCATCGGCCCGGTCACGCCTAGCGTGACACCTGTCCGCGTCGGGTCGTACCACGACGAATCAGGCGCACCGGCGTCGCGTAGCACGTCCCGGGCGACCAGCAGGCTGAGCAGCTGGACGACGCCGGTGGCCGGTAGCAGGTTGGGCGGGAAACCGAACTCCATCGGGCTGAACGCCATCTCCGGCACGAATCCGCCACGCTTGGAATAGGTCTTGTCCGGCGCGGCGGGATCCGGGTCGTAGTAGTCCGCCGGCTGCCAGTGGGTCGGCGGCACCTCCTGGGTGCAGTCGGCGGCATCAACGACGTTCTGCCAGTACTCCCGGAAGTTGTGGGCCATCGGAAAAAGACCGGCTAGACCGATAACCGCGATCGGATTCTTCGCGAGCCGGCGATCCGTTCTCTGGTCGCCCTCGTTCACAGGATTCCCCTTCTGGGTGGCTGGCGACGCTTGGAAACACGCCGCGTCCGCGCGGCGGCAACCGGTTGGCGTCGATTGAAGTCGCCATGGCATGATCTGAAGCGGTGGTGGAGCGGGAAATCAGCCGTGTGGGGCTCGGCTGGCCCAGGCGGTTTTGATCATATCAATGACCCGGTCGGCGACCGCGCGGTAGCCGGCTGGGCTCGGGTGCATCCCGTCTGGATTCCACAGGGCCGGGTCCGTGATACCGGATACGCTCGCGAGGTCGAGGCACAAGACGCGGCCGGCAACCAGTTTGTGCACGTGGTCGTTGGCGTCAGAAAAACGGGGGCGCAGCACGTCGCGGATGTTCGGCGGGATCGGCAGCATCGCGGGAATATCAGGGAAAGTCATTGTGAAAACCGTGGTACCGGGCACGGCGAGGGCGGTGAAGATACGGTCGAGATTCGATTCGAAACGGTCCCGGTCGTAGTCGCTGACAAGATCATTACCCCCTACCGTGACGCCCACCAGCGAGGAGCGGTTGGCGAGTGCCACGGCAAGCTGGCTGTCGACAACGGTCTGGGTCGTCGCGCCGTAGGACCCCAGGTTGAGCACCCGGCCGCGGGGGATCCCGAGCGCCGCCGCTGTCCGGGGCACCCAGCCGACGAAGGAGCCGTCCGGTCCGGGATCGCCCCGTCCCTCCGCGAAGCTGTCGCCGAGCACGGTCAGCGCGGGCGCCGGCATGGGGTCCTCCTGGGCGGGACGGGGAAACGGGATCGGCTGTCGTACGCGGTACGCGGTGGTCAGGCAGAAGATCCGAGCAGCTTGGCGACCTTCGCCGGGGCGAAGAAGTCAGCCGCCTTCACGGCACCGGCGATCAGCCCGAAGAACTCGCTCCTGGCCGCCGGATTACCGGGCAGGGCGTCGAGGACCGCCGCGACATCCGGCGGGAAGGCCAGCTCGGACAGGGCGCAGGTCAGCTTGTAGACGGCCGCGGACTCCTCATCACGGTGCCGCTCGAAGGCCGCCAGCGCCTCCTCCATCGGCCGCTGGCCGGACAGCCCCTCGTGCACCGCCTCGGCCACCAGCGCGGCGTGCTCGAAAGCATCGGAGATGCCCTGGCCCGTCACCGGGTCCTTGTGGTAGCCGGCATCGCCGACCAGCGCCCATCCCGGACCGTGACAGCGGCGGTAGTAGTTGTCCGGGTACCGGACGCTGTAGAGGCGTTCCTCCCGCGTGCCGTTGGCGGCGAGGTCGTCGGCGAGGTCGGGGACCACGGCGCGCAGCACCTCGGTGAAGTTGCCCTCGGGGTCGGCGCGGAACTCCTCGAAACGCTCTCGACGCCGCATGATCGCAACGAGGGTCAGGCCGTCATGGGTCGGCCATCCGGCAGCCTGTTGATCACCACGGAAACGGCTGTTGAAGGACCAGTTCAAGCCGCTGTAATACGAGTAGTAGATGAAACTGGCGGCCGGCACCACGTTGTAGAACGGCGCCTCCATGGCCGTGGCGACCACCGAACCGCGGCCGTCCGCCCCGATGATGATGGACGCCCGGTCCTCGGTCAGCTCGCCACCGGCGTACTGCCCACGGATCCCCACCGCCCGGCCGTCCTCGACGATGATCTCACGCACCGGGTGCCCTTCCCGGACCTCGGCCCCCGCCTCGACCGCGGCGTCGAGGAGGAGCTTGTCGAGCACGGTGCGGCGGGGAGCGTACGCCTCGGTGATCCCGTCCACCGGATCGGCGAATCCGCTGATGACACTGTCGTCGCGGGAAATCGTCATATGGGTGATCGGGGTGCACTTCGTTTCGACGAGCCGGTCCAGCAGATCCCATTTACGCAGCAGCAACAGACCGCGCTGCTGCACGTAGTGGGTGGACGGCGTGTCGCTGGGAAAGGTGGCGCGGTCGACCAGAAGCACCCGGTAGCCGCTTCTGGCCAGCAGCATCGCCACCGGAGACCCGGCGCACCGCGCACCCACGACAATAGCGTCGTACATCGTTGCCAGGCTCCCTTGGGCCGTTGAACCACGGATGGCGGCGACCAGAATCGCGTCATCTTCGATCGGCTGACGCCTGACCGGAAAACGCCGCCATGACTGCATGACTGCCTTGCGCGGTGCATATTTTTTCTACCTGGCGCGGCAAAACAGGTCAACAGCCGGCCGCGAATCCTATCAGCCGATTTTTGCATCCTATCGGCACACAGAACAGCTGAATTTCGTCCGAGAATCTTCGTCATCGGTTCGGTTTCCGTTTACCGTTCGGCAAGTCTGCGAGTGAAATCTACCCGTTATGTCACGACAGCATGAGATGCCATCGGCGCTGGCGGCGGCCCAGGCCACTCTCGCAAAGGGCGGGAACGGGGGCCCGCCGAACCTCGAGCAGGTACGCACGATCGTCGATTCGATGGTGCCGTTCTGCAATCTCGTCGGGGTGCGGGTGACCGAGCTGCGCTCCGACGGAGCCGTCGCCGAGCTGCCGGACCGGGAGAACCTGCGCAACCATATGGGCACCGTGCACGCTGGTGCGTTGTTCCTGGCGGCCGAGGTCGCCTGCGCCGGGGCTTTCTCCGGCGCGATGGGTCCGCGGCTGCTGGGGGTTCGCGGCTTCCTGCTGCGCAACAGCCATGTTTCCTACCTCAAGCCCGCGCATGGACGCATCCGGGCGCGTGGCACCGTGGATCGTACGATCATCGCGGACGTACTGACCCGGACCCAGGAGGAGCGTTTCGACCTCACCGGCCGTGCCCTGATCTACGATGACAACGACCTGCTGCTCGTCAAGGTCGACTTCGACTACGTCGCCTGGGTCGCGGCCGGCTGACGGCCG
>NZ_CAKJTP010000133.1:6762-11532 GCF_917627335.1 Protofrankia sp. CiT1
CCCGGCTGCTCAGCCCGCGTACATCTGTTCGATCTCCTTGTCGAACCGCGCGACGATCACATCCCGGCGAAGCTTGAGCGAGGGCGTCAGATGACCGTCGGCAATCGAGAAGTCGATCGGCAGCACAACGATCTTACGGATCGACTCGGCCCGGGAGACCAGCTCGTTCGCCGCATCGACAGCGGGCTGAAGCTCCGCGCGCAGACGCTCGTCGGCGTACCAGGAATCATCCGCAAGCAACAGGCCCAGCCGATCAGCCCAGGTCCGGACAGCGGTGCGGTCGACGGTGACAAGAGCGGTGACGAACGGCCGCTCGTCACCGACCACCATGCAGTTGCTCACCAGGGGATGCAGCCTGATCCGGTCCTCCAGCGGCGCTGGCGAGACGTTCTTGCCACCATTGGTGATGATAATTTCCTTACGCCGGCCAATGATGTACAGGTATCCGTCATCATCGAGCCGGCCAAGATCACCAGTTGCGAGCCAGCCGTCATCGTCATCCGGCGTGGCACGCTCGGCCGGCGGCCAGTAACCGGCGGATACCTGCGGCCCGCGTACCAGCACCTCTCCGTCATCACTGATCGCCACCGTTGTCCCGGGCAGCGGCCGGCCGACGCTCCCCGGCCGGTTGGCGCCCGGCGCGTTTATGCTCACCGCTGTCGACGCCTCGGTGAGGCCGTAGGCACCGAAGATCTCCACACCGAGACCGGTCATGAACTCCGCCGTCGAGGGGTCGAGGAATGCCCCTCCGCACACGATGTACCGAAGGCGCCCGCCGAAAGCGGCGCGCAGGGGTCGGAACACCAACCGGTCGAACACGGGCTGGCCGGCACGCAGCGCCGGGTCCGCCAGCGCATGGCCGCGGCGGACTTTTCCCTCGTGGATCGCCGTGCGTTCCGCGGCGCGGTAATCCACCGCCGAGAGATCGACGCCGGCAAGCTGGCGGGCGTTTTTCCTGATCTTCTCCAGAGCATACGGGACAGCGATCAGAAATGTCGGCCGGAAGGAAGGCATAACCGCCAGCAGATCAGCTGGGCTGGCGAGGTGCCCCGTACGGACCCCCGCCCACAGACAACCAAGCTGGGTGACCCGCCCGAAGACATGGGACAGCGGCAGGAAAAGCAGGGTGCTCGCCGGCTCCGGATCCGATCCCGAGAAAACGACACCCAACTGTTCCACCACGTTCACCGCGGCCGCGAACATATTGCCGTGCGTGAGCATACAGCCCTTGGGCGGGCCGGTCGTGCCGCTGGTGTAAACGATTGTCGCAAGATCATCCGCGCGTACCGCGCGCCGGCGTCCCGTCACCATCTCGTCCGGTACCGAGCCCCCCCGGTCCGCGAGATCATCGAAGGAGCCGCCCAGCAACCACCGGCGATCGGCGGGGACGCCCAGGCCACCCTTCCCCAGCATGTCCAGCCGCTCGGGCTCCTCGACGAAACAGCCGGACACGCCTGCATCCCGGATGATATGTCCGACCTGGTACTCCGACGATGTCGGGTAGATCGGTACGGTCACCGCGCCGATCGTCCAGATCGCAAAGTCCGCGACGACCCACTCATAACAGGTGTGGCCGAGTACCCCTATCCGGTCCTGGGCCGCGACGCCGCCGGCCAGCAGCCCCTTCGCTACCCGCAACACGTCGTGACCGAACCCGGCGAGGGTGACGTCCTGCCAACCGGTGGCTGTCCGGCGACTCAGAATCGGTCGGTCCGGCTCCAGCCGCTTACGGTCGAATGCCATGCCGGCAAGCCCCTGGCCATGCGGCGGAGTGGCTCCGCCGGGCATGCTGAATTCCTGCACGACTACCCCTAACAGCGATATGTGCGGTCGGGTGACAAAAACAGGATAGCCGGCTCCGATGATGGCCGGAAAGGTTGTTCACAAGTATTCATGAACCCTATACTCAACGACAACGGAAAAACCACGATCAGTTCGATCGAAAGGAGCGCCGCCTTGTCCGTCAACCCCAGAGCGCCGATTGAGACGGACGTCTCCGGCCCACCATCGACCGACATTGTTCCGATCACCACCGAAGACGGATCGACCTTCGTCCTCCGGCTGTTCTCCCAGCAGGATCAAACCGCTCCCGCGGTGCTTCTCCTGCCGGCCATGGGTGTGCCGGCGACGTACTACAAACCGTTCGTCCAGGAATTGTGCCGGCGTGGGCTGTCCGTCGTAACGGTCGATCTACGTGGCCAGGGCGAGAGTGTCCGGTCGACGCGCCCCGGAACGCGGTCCGGTTACCAGGTGATAATCGAGCAGGATCTCCCCGCCATCATCGAGACCGTCCACCGCCGGTACCCCGCGGCGCCGCTGTTCCTGCTCGGTCACAGTCTCGGCGGCACCTTGGGGATCCTCTACGCCTCGGTCCGGCCGGATACCGTCGCGGGGGTCGCGGTCATCGCCACGGGGACCACCCACGTCAGCGGATTCGGTCGCCGGGGACCGAAAATCCTGCTGCAGACGCGGGCCGTCTACCTGGTGACCAGAATACTCGGCCACTGGCCCGGCCACCGGCTGGGATTCGCGGGCCGACAACCAGCCGGCCTCATGCTGGACTGGTGCCGACACGCCCGGACAGGACGGTACGAACCGGCGGGCTCCGAGCAGAACTTCGAGCAACGACTTCGGGAGCTATCCGTGCCGGTGCTTGCCGTCTCCCTGGACGATGATCTACTCGCGCCCCGGCGGGCGGTCGACATCCTGTGCGCGAAACTCGGCTCCGCCCCGCTGGCCCGGCTGCATCTCGACCGTGCCTCCGGACAGCTTCGGCTCGGCCACATCGACTGGATACGGGACGGCGGCACGATCGCCGCCCGGATGACCGACTGGGTTACAACCGTACGGCAGTAGCTCGTCACCCGGCCGCGAATATCACCCGAGCGCCGGCCGATCGGCTCCAGCGGCCGGCGCTCGGTCAGCGCAACTCAGAGCGTGTGTGAGATCGGGCTTTCGATCAGTGAGCCGCGGCCAGGGGGCGCCTGGCCGCGGCGAGCCGGAATGACGATCTCACACACGCTCTCAACCCGAAGGAGAAGGTGTCCGTGCACGCGAACGGCGCACAAGAAGAATCTCCGGAGCTGAACCGCATCCGCGAGCTGCGCGAGATACTGGCCTACGGACTGGAATCCGGGATCGGGGTCGGGCACTCACTGGGCATCACACTTGCGTCGGTGGAGAAAGGCCGGACGGTGTACACGCTCACGCCCTCACCGGCCACGGCCAACGCCATCTCCACCGTGCATGGCGGCGTCCTGGCGACCCTCATGGACACCGCTATGGGCAGCGCGATCTTCACCGAGCTGGCCGATGGCGTTCTTTACACCACGCTCGAGTTGAAGGTCAACTTCATTCGCCCGGTCAAGCTTGATGGCGACCAGCTCAGCTGCGAAGGCAGGACGATCAACATCGGTAGACGGACCGCGCTCGCGGAGGCCCGCGTCGTCGACCCCGCCGGAAAACTGATCGCCCACGGAACCAGTACCTGCATGCTCATGCGGCCCGCGGACGCGGCCTGAGACACACCGATCTGACCAGCACGCCCGGCCCAGCGCGCCGGGCTGTGCGCGCCCCGGGTCGTTCCACGTCAGCCCGTTCCACGTCCCAAGGGGCGTCCCGGCCCCGACAGACATCACAGTCCCAACGGGCCGCGGCTCCACCAGGTGCGCCTCCAGCCGGTCATCGACGGCCCGCTGGAGGCGCGCTCACTGCGCCCACCGGCCTCGAGCTGGCCGGCGGACGCCCCGGGAGAACATCAGGAGAGCTGGATGCCGAACCGCGCGGCCGGTGCGGCAAGGCGCACCGGGCCGTCAAAGACCCGGCTGGCGTCAGCCTGGCGGGCATGCAGCCATCCTGGGTCGGCGGAGATGAAATGGGTGAGCACAAGCTGGCCGACCTCGGCCGCGGCTGCGGTCTCACCGGCATCGGTGGCGCTGAGATGGCCGTGCGGCCCGTCGTCGCTGACCGCCAGCGTGGCTTCGGCGAGCAGCAGATCGGCCTTTGCGGCCAGGGAGATCAGCGCGTCGGTGCGCCCTGTATCGCCGGTGTAGGCGAGTGTTCCCGCCGGGCCCTCCACCCGGACGCCGCAGTTGGGCACAGCATGCCGCAGGCCATGCATGCCGATTTCGCAGTCACCCGCCTTGAACACCTCGCCGGCACTGTATTCCCGCACGTCGAAAGCGATGTCGAACGCCTTGTCCAACATGGGGATCGTCGCCACTGGAAAAAGTTTCGCAAGCTTGTCCAGGGTCGCCCGGCCGCCGCTCGGGACGTACAACGGAATCGGTGGGCGCTCGCTGTGGTCGTCGGCCTCCGGCAGGCTTGCCAGGTGTTTTCCGTATCGGGCCCGCCCGCTCAGAAGAGCCTTCCCGACAGGTAGCAGATCATAACAGTGGTCCAGGTGAAAATGGCTGATCACAACCGCGTCCAGCATCTTTGGATGCCCGATCGCGCTGAGCGCCAGAGCCACCCCAGGACCGCAGTCCAGCAGTATCCTGGAACTCTCCGTACTCACCAGATAGCCTGAACTGCCCTGCCCGCCGGATGGCATTCCGGAGCGGCAGCCGAGGACCGTGAGATGCATCAGAAGGACATCCGATCTCCTGAAATACAAAAATCAACACCATGCCTGAACGCACATTTCACTCGTTCCAGTGATGGTGCTGCGCAATCATGGAGCTGGCAACCGGCAGGTTCCACACGGGCGATTGCCAGGATTAATCGCCGCGGGCCCCGGCCATGCTCACGGCCCCGGCCGCGCCCACGGCC
>NZ_CAKJTP010000134.1:0-4544 GCF_917627335.1 Protofrankia sp. CiT1
AGGGCGTGTATGGGAGTTGTTCGCCGGCCGCGCCGGGTGCCGGGCTGGCCCGAGCCGGGCTGGTTTGGCGTGGGGATGGGTAGGCTCGGGACTGCCGGTCCGGATGGAGCACGGTGAGCCCGGAGCCAGACCGCCCGTTTCCCGGACGGCGCGTCTTCCGGCTGCCGCGTCTTTCCACTGGCGCAGCAGCTGCCGGGCGGACCCTGCGCGCGCCCGCGACGGGGTTCGGTCGAGCAATGGCGATCTTGGGCGGGAGAACGTGTCCAACGGCTTCAGTCGTACCAAAGACGGCATCCAGGTAGTCCTCGGTCCGCTCGAGGCGACCCTGTTGATCGATTTGATCGGTCAGATCGACGCGCTGTTGGAACCACCGCCGGTGGACGACCCGCTGGAGGCGATCGTCGGGTTGCGCGCTGTCGCGCCACCGCCGCCGGACGATCCGGCGGTGGCGCGGCTCCTGCCCGACGCCTATCCCGACGATCCTGATGCCGGGGCCGACTACCGCAGGCGGACATCGGACGATCTCCGTGCGGGTAAGCGCGCCGCCGCGCGCCGGGTGCTGGCCAGTGTCCCCGCGACCGGCGGGCGGACCCTGCTCGATGATGATCAGATCCAGGACTGGCTGGTCACCCTCAATGATCTGCGACTGGTGTTCGGCACCCGGCTCAACCTGGTCGACGATGCCTCCGCCGACGCTCTCTACACGGTCGAGAGTGACGATCCACGCAGACCTGTGGTCGAGCTGTACCTGTTCCTCGGTGACATGCAGAACCAGCTTGTGCATGCGCTGTTGTGAAGCGGGGCGGGTCCTGCGCGCCATGTCGCTCTGACGGGCATCCCGCCGTGGATGCCACTCGTCGTACGGTGGGCCCGTGCTGCGTATCGAACGAGCAGTCTATGAGGCCATCGTCGCCCACGCCCGGCGAGACCACCCCGACGAGGCCTGCGGGATTGTGGCGGGGCCGGCCGGTTCGGACCGGCCGGAGCGTTTCGTGGCGATGCGAAACGCGGAGCGGTCGCCCACGTTCTACCGGTTCGACTCCATCGAGCAGCTTAAGGTCTGGCGTGTGATGGACGACCGGGACGAAGAGCCAGTGGTGATCTATCATTCACATACCGCAACCGAGGCGTACCCCTCCCGGACGGACATCTCGCTGGCCTCGGAACCGAACGCCCATTATGTTCTCGCGTCCACCCGTGATCCCGAGCACACCGAGGTCCGGTCGTATCGCATCGTCGACGGAGCCGTCACAGAGGAACCCGTGGAAATCGTCTGAGGCATGCGACGCGCTGGGTGGCTGGCGTGCTCCCCGGCGCGGCGGCGAGCCAGCCGTGCCCGCGCGCGGCGGCCCCGGGCGAACCGGCCGGGATCCTGGTACCCCTCCCGTCGGTTCCCCGCGTGGCTGTCACACCGATGCGGATGTCTGTTGTTGTGGTATCGGGCGCGTCGCCCCAGCGGAGATGATGAAGAACTCGGCCGTGTCCGGCGGCGCCGAGCGACACTGAGCAACATCGTGTAACACCGAGAGGAGCACCAATGGCAATCCAGGTCCGCGTTCCGACGATCCTGCGCAGCTACACGGGTGGGTCCAAGGTCGTCGAGGGCGCTGGTGGCACCCTCGACGCGCTGTTCACCGACATCGACAGCCGTTTCCCGGGTCTGCGAGGCCGGCTCGTCTCCGCGGATGGCGGTGGTGAGCTGCATCGCTTCGTGAACATCTACGTCAACGATGAGGACGTCCGTTTCCTCGGCGGTCTCGACGCAAAGATCACCGATGGTGACAGCATAACCATCCTGCCCGCCGTCGCCGGGGGCTCCACCGATGATCGAGCCGCCTTTGGCCGACTAGCAGGCAGGTAGGTCAGCGGAACCGATGCGTTTCGACTCTCTGGTGGACTCGGTCGGCCGCACCCCGCTGGTGGGTCTGCCGAGGCTGTCACCGTCACCGGACGTCCGCCTGTGGGCCAAGCTGGAACAGGACAACCCGACCGGTTCCATCAAGGACCGCGCGGCCCTATGGATGATCATGGATGGTGAGAAGCGCGGCATCCTCGCGTCCGGCGCGACCGTCCTCGAGCCGACCTCGGGCAACACCGGTATCTCGCTGGCTATGGTCTGTCGCCAGCGTGGCTACCGACTGATCTGTGTGATGCCCGAGAACACCTCTGTCGAGCGGCGCCAGCTGCTCGCCATGTGGGGTGCCGAGATCGTCTACTCACCCGCGGCCGGCGGCTCGAACGAGGCCGTCGCCGTGGCCAAGCGGCTGGCGGCCGAACATCCCGAGTGGGTGATGCTTTACCAGTACGGCAATCCGGCGAACGCGCAGGCGCATTATGAGACGACCGGGCCGGAGCTTCTCGAAGATCTCCCGACCATCACCCACTTTGTCGCGGGTCTCGGCACCACCGGGACGCTGATGGGCACCGGACGTTTCCTCGGCGAACGAGTACCTGGTATCCGGATCATCGCCGCGGAACCCCGGTACGGCGAGATTGTCTACGGTCTCCGTAACATTGATGAAGGATTCATTCCCGAGCTTTACGACGAGAGTGTGCTTACTACCCGTATATCCGTGGGCCCAAAAGAGTCACTGCGTCGGACTCGGGAGCTGGTCGAGATGGAAGGGATCTTCGCTGGGATCTCGACTGGATGCATCCTGCATGCGGCCCTGATCGAGGCCGAGAAGTGTGTGCGGGCCGGGCAGCGTGCCGATATCGCCATCATCGTCTGTGACGGTGGCTGGAAGTACCTGTCCACCGGCGCCTACGCGGGCACCCTGGAGGAGGCGGAGGCGGCGTTGGAGGGCCAGCTCTGGGCATGATCGGAAGATGTGCGGGCGTACCGGCCCAGCGATCCGATGTGGTAATGGTCACGATTTTCTGTCCGGTGGCCCGGGAGCCGTTGGGATGCCTACGCGGATCGGGGTGTCCAAAATTCGACAGGGGTATCGTGACCACTGCCACAGGGTGAAAACAGGATTTCGGGCTTAGTCTGATCGCTCATGAGCGGCGCGCCCATCGGGGTATTCGACAGCGCGGGCGACGGCCACGTCGGTGTGCGGGCGATGCTCGATCAGCTTCCGCCCGGCTCCACCGGTCGTCCCGCCGCTGGCATGCGGCTCGGTCCCAGCGGATCACGGCTGTCGGCCGAGCCAGGCCGGCGGGCCGACGGTCCCGCGGCCGCGGCCAGGCGGTGCGGCGGGGGACCCGGTGACATCCGGCCGATTGAGGTGACCCCTCGTATGGCCGTTGCGGGCGCCGGTGGTGCCCGTGCGCATGCCTCCCCAACCAGGGCTGCCGCCCGGCGTATGGGCGTGACCCGCCCCGCTTTCATGGACGTGATCGAACGTGGTGATACGGACAGCCGACAGTTGCCGGAACTGACCAGGGCTTATCTGGCGCCATTTCAGGAAGTCGATGTGGACACAATAATCCCGGGTTGCACCCGTTATCCTTTGTTGACCGGCGTCATCGGCTTTTTTATGGGAGAGGGCGTCACATTGGCGAGCAGCAGGCAAGAAATCGTGCAGGGTCCCCGCCGGGAGCCGGCCCGGTTCGGTACGGCGGCGTGGCCCCGGCCCGTCGTGGCGGGAGCCCGGCCGGCGGGATCGGGGGTGACTCGATGAAGCTCACCGTGCTGGGATGTTCGGGCACCTATCCGGGGCCCCGGTCGGCGTGTTCGTCCTATCTGATCGAGTCCGGCGGCTTCCGGCTCGTGGTGGACGCCGGGAACGGGTCCATGGGCGAACTGCAGCGGCACTGCGACCTGCGGGACGTCGACGCGGTGCTCATTTCCCATCTGCATGGCGACCACTGCCTTGATCTTGTGGTGAATGCCTACGCCCGTCGTTACCATCCCGAGGGGATGCCCCCGAAGCTTCCGGTCTACGGGCCGATCAATACCCAGGAACGCCTGTGCGCGGCGTTCGAGCGTTGGCCCGATGATTCTCTGGCTGATATCTATGATTTTCGGACGATCAGTCCGGGGCGGTTGAACGTGGGTCCTTTCCGGATCGATCTGGAAAGGGTGTCGCATCCGGTTGAGGCCTTCGGCATGCGCTTGACAGCCGACGGGCGCTCGCTGACCTACTCGGGTGACACCAGCGCCTGCGATCAGCTTCTCCAGCTTGCCCGGGAGGCTGACCTGTTCCTGTGCGAGGCGGCCTACCTGGATGTCCAGGACAACCCGCCGGGCATTCACCTGTCGGGCCGCGAGGCGGGGGAGCACGCCACCAAGGCGGACGTCGGGCGCCTCGTGCTCACCCATCTCGTGCCCTGGGGCGACATGCAGCGTAGTCAGGAGGAGGCGGCGGGCACGTTCGACGGCCCGCTGAGCCTCGCTGAGACCGGCGCCGTCTACGAGATCTAGCCGTCAGGGAGCCGCGTCCAGGTGGTTGCTGGCACGGCCGCGGGCCACACCGATACCGGATGAGGTGTATCGGTGTGGCCGAGAACGCGGCCAGGGGCCGCTTGGGCGCGGCGGGCCGGCGTCGCCATCCGTGGGATGCCGCCCGCCATGGCTGTGATGTCCGCTTGGTGGTCGG
>NZ_CAKJTP010000134.1:4909-11202 GCF_917627335.1 Protofrankia sp. CiT1
AGAACTTCCGGCGCCGACCACTTAGCGCCTGCCGGTAGGGTCAGTCGTCGTGAAGCGTTCCGACGGCAGGACATTCGACGAACTTCGCCCGGTAATGATCACTCGTGGCTGGCAGGACCATGCTGAGGGTTCGGTATTGATCGAATTCGGGCGGACGCGGGTGTTGTGCGCCGCGTCCGTGACCGAGGGCGTACCACGCTGGCGTAAGGGCAGCGGCCTGGGCTGGGTGACCGCGGAGTACGCGATGTTGCCGCGGGCGACGAACACCCGCAACGACCGTGAGTCGGTGCGGGGGCGCATCGGTGGCCGGACTCATGAGATCTCCCGGCTGATCGGCCGCAGCCTGCGCGTCTGCATCGATCTCAAGCTCCTCGGCGAGAACACGATTGCGATCGACTGTGACGTCCTGGTGGCCGACGGCGGTACCCGTACCGCCTCCATCACCGGCGCCTATGTGGCTTTGTCCGACGCGTGCGCCTGGCTGGGCCGCCCGGATGCGGTGATCCGCAGTGTGGCCGCGGTGAGCGTCGGCGTCGTCGGCGGTCAGCCCGTGCTGGACCTCGCCTATGACGAGGACGCCGGTGCCGATACCGACATGAACGTGGTCTGCACGGGTGACGCCGGCTTTGTCGAGGTCCAGGGCACGGCGGAGGGCATGCCCTTCGACCGGGCCATGCTCGACCAGCTGCTTGATCTGGCCGTCCGGGGGTGCACACGGCTGACCGACATCCAGCGGGCGGCACTCGCCCAGGTGCGTCCGGTGCCGTCGGGAGGGCCGCGCCCCGCGTCCCGCGCGTCCGCCCGGTGATCGCCGATGATTGCGGATGGAGGCCTTGCGCGCAGTGCGGTCGGGCCGGCCCGTGTCGTATTGGCGAGCCGCAATAACGCCAAGATCGTCGAGCTGGGCCGTATTCTCGCGGCCACGGGGCTGACCATCGAGCTGCTGGCGTTGCCCGATGGCCCGGAGGTTCCCGAGACCGGGGCCACCTTTGCCGAAAATGCCCTGATCAAGGCGCGGGACGCGGTACGGGTCACCGGTCTGCCTGCCGTGGCGGACGATTCAGGGCTCGCGGTCGATGCCCTCAACGGCATGCCCGGGGTGCTGTCCGCGCGCTGGGCCGGGTCGCGGCCGCGGGTGTCCCCAGCGGAGCGGGACGCCGCCAACAACGAGCTCCTGCTGGCCCAGCTGGCCGATGTGCCCGCGGCGCGGCGCGGCGCGGTGTTCGTGTGCGCGGCGGCCCTGGTGATCCCGGGCGGGGGCGAACAGGTCGTGCACGGCGAGATGCGCGGACGGCTGCTGACCGCGGCGCGCGGGACCGGCGGTTTCGGTTACGACCCGTTGTTCGTGCCGGACGGCGAGGAGCGGACCAGCGCGGAACTCAGCCCGGCCGAGAAGGACGCTATCAGTCATCGGGGACGGGCGTTCGCAGAGCTTGCGGGCGTCCTGCGGGGGCAGCTGGGCGTCTGAGCGGCTTCCGCCGGCCGCTCTCCGCCCATCTTCGGGGAGCGGCCGGACATGTCCGGAGAGTTATATCTGGCGATCTGTTAGCGGAGATTTGGACACGTTCCGTGATTGACCTCCCGTCACTGCGCAGGCGGCGGTGAAATCCGGCAAAAGACATGGCAGTAGACCACGCCAAAACGGGTACATGGAGGCCAATTGCCGTGTAAGCTAGAACCACCTGTAATCGATCAGTGACTATTTGCTATCGGCAGGGTAGGTTAAGGACGCGGCTGAGGTGTCCGGGTCGTTCCCATCCGTCCCCGACTCGTGACACCCCAGTCGCGTCCTCGATCACCCTCGGTGTGCGCTGGTCTGAGTCATGGGTGCGCGAGCGTTGGCGCGCCGGGCGCTGGCGGCGCTCAGGCGCGGAACCTGACGACGATCTCCGGCGGGGCCGCGGCTCCTGAACTGGTGATGGTCATGATGGTGTGCCAGCAGCCTGCCTGACCGCGGTGGGATCAACTGTCTACCGCCGCGTCGGCGTCCTCCGGGTGCGGGTGCGGGTGGCTGGTGAGATGGCCGAACGCGGTGTGGGCATCGTCCGCCGCGCGGCAGCGGCCCATGTCGATCTCTTCCTGGATCTCCGGGTTGGCGCACAGCACTGCCGCCGGCCACCACCGTTCGACCACATCCTGGACGGCATCCAGGTCGGACTGGTTGTCGGCGTGCGCCAGCGCGTTTCGGAACTCCGCCTCGAACTCTGCCCTGCGGTCCGGGTCGAGGGCGGCATGCACGCCTGGCCCTGTCTTGTTCACCCGGATCCGCACCCCATGCGGCGAGGTTGTCACGTCCGCGTCAGCCATGCGCTTATTGTCTCGTCCGGCTGTCCGCACCCCAGGCGGGGCCTGACCGCTCGCGGCAGGTATCGCGGCAGGTACGAGGGCGGTAGGTATGAGGGATGAACCTGGACGCCGATGAGGTACGCGGCCGGTTTGCCGCCGCTGAGGTTGCCCGGCTGGCCACGGCGGACGCGAGCGGGCAGCCCCACTTGGTGCCCATCACCTTCGCACTGCACGACGATGTGATCGTGACCGTGGTGGACCACAAGCCCAAACGGTCGATGGCTCTGCGTCGCTTAGCCGACATCGCGGTCAACCCGAGGGTCAGCCTGATCGTCGATTACTACGCGAACGACTGGAACCTGCTGTGGTGGGCTCGAGCCGACGGTGTCGCCCGCATTCTCGATGACGGATCCGCCTGGCATGACGCGATTGACCAGCTGGTGGCAAAGTACGATCAGTACCGCGAGCGCCGGCCGGTGGGCCAGGTCATTCTCGTTGAGGTCCGCCGCTGGATCGGCTGGGCCTGTCTCGGGCACGCGCAGGCCCCTGGGGAACCCGCGGGCGCTCCCGTGGCGCCCACCGGCCGGCGCGTACCGCCCGGTCTGCCCGTTGCCCCGCCCGGTCTGCCGGCTGTCCCAGGCGGTACGCCCGGCTGTACCGGCCTCGCCTACTGATCCGTACGTGGTGGTCACCTGCGGGTAACGCGGTTATCACATGATCAGACGACTCTTGCATAGTGAATCTTGTCTTTGGGCGAGATGCGACGGGACGCCAAGCCGTGTCGTGCTCGGGCCATTGGGGCGTGTCGGGGCTGACCGGGTGTGCCGGCAGCGCGCGCCCGGCATGCGATGCGGGGGTACCGAACGAGCGATTGGGAGGAGGCGGTGGGGCCGGTGGCGGCAACCAGCGCGAACGCGGACGACGGTGACGACGCTGACGACGGGACCGGTGACGGCGGGGCTGCGCGCGGGCAGCTGCCCGTCCTGTACGGGGTCATTCGTTTTGAGTCGGGGGAGACGCGGCAGATTCGTGACGCGACGGTCACTTTTGGTTCGGCCGAGTCAGCGGAACTGTTCGCGGTTGAGAACGGTTGGCATGATTACCAGGTCACGCCACTTTTCTTCTTCGTGGACATCGCCGCGACGGCTGGGATCCGGATGTCGCCGGATGCCGCGTTGGTGTGGGCGGGCGGCCGGTCCGCCATACGGTGAGATGGAGAGCGTTCGGTAGCTGATGGGCCGGGCCGGCGGTGGGCCAGCGGTGGGCCAGCGGTGAGCCGGCCCATCAGCGTCGCCGCCCGGTGTACTCCACCAACCCGCCGCCTGGGCCTGTGGGCACGCCACCAGCCTGGTTGCGCGGAAAACAGATCACGGAAAACCACGGCCGAACAGTTCCACCTGCAATTTCTCGGTACCGGCGTACCGGCGTACCGGCGTACCGGCGTACCGCGGGGCGCGGGCGCGGGGCGCGGGCGCGCGGGCAGCGGCTCATGACATCGACGATAAACACGGTACGGCCGTTCGCCAATGCGCCGAAAGCCGTTTCCGTACCGTCCAGGGTGATTGTTGACGGGACACGCGAATCTGTCGGAGCCCGGCCTTTCAGCAGCCGCCGGCGGTCCGCTAACGGATGTTGGGATTTCAGGAAGCAACCGGGTCGCGCAACGGATACACACCGGCCATATGCGTATCATGTCGTGATCTGATCACGATCGGCCTGAGTGACACATCCCACTCGGGGAACAGTCAAGGTGCGGTTTATTTCATACTATTTCCGGCCAAACCGGTTGCCTGGCCGGTGAGCGGCACGCTGTCCGGCGAACCCCTTGAATGAAGGTCCGTGCGCCGGATGTACGTTGTTCAGCATCCGTTATGAATCTCGATCTACCCTGACGCCATGACGCCAGGCTGGATAGCCGCCGAAAAAGCGGGTCCCGCGACAGCAGCTGACGGGACCGCCGTCGTGCTGCCCCCGGTCACCATTCCCCACCAGCGCATTACTCACCCGTTGGTGCGGGATGCGTCCGGTGGGTGTGCACTGGACGCGCTTTCACCGGCGGCGTTGCGGCCGCATTGGCCTCGTGTTCGCGTGGGATGGCCGCGCCAGCCCCGCGCGCTGATCGGGATCGCCATCGCGATCCCGATGGTCCTGCTGCTTGTGACCAGGTTTCGCACCGAGGTAACCGCCAAGCTGTCGAACGTCGCGGCTCCCGCCTGGCCTTGGCTTGTGGTGTGCGGGTTCGCCTCCGCCCTGTTCTTCCTGGCCAACGCGCTGGCCCTACGCGCGGCCAGCGGGCTGCCGCTGCGGCTGCACACGGCGACAGGGGTGCAGCTCGCGGCCGCGGCGGCGAACCGGCTACTGCCGGCGGGCCTTGGAGCGATCGCGGTGAACGTGCGCTACCTGGAACGCCAACGGCTCACCCGGTCAGCCGGGCTGGGTGCCGTCGCCGCGGTGAAGGTTGTCGTGGCGCTCGCGCATGTGGCCGGAATCGTGCTTGTCACCGGGCTGGCGAACGGTCCAGGTGCCGGAAACGCGATGAGCGCGCCCGTTGAGCTGATCAATCGGCACATGCGTTCCAGGCTGGCCTTTGGATGCGTCGCGGGCTGCCTGCTTGCCTGCGCCATGCTCAGTGCGCACCCCCGGATCCGGAACCGATTGAAACCTCCGCTGGCAGCCACCGGCAGGCATCTCCTGCTGCTCGCCCGTTCCCCGCGGCGGACCGCGATCCTGCTCGCCTCCGCCGCCGGCATCAAAATCACCCAAATCGTGGCGTTGGCGTCGTGCGTCTGGGCGTTCAACGGCTCTGGGACCTTGCTGTCCATCGCGACGATCTACCTGATCGGTGCGGCAGTGGCCGGAGCCGTGCCGACGGCGGGCAACGTCGGGGCGCTCGAGCCGGCGCTGGCCCTCGGTCTCACCGCCGTCGGGGGCGACGCCGCGTCCATGCTCGCCGCTGTTCTCGTGTACAGACTGATCAGCTACTGGCTTCCGGTACTACCCGGGATGGTGACGCTGACCGCCCTGCGCCGCCGCGACGTACTGTGATCTCCTTGCTATGATCTTCGTACTGTCGCCCCGCCCGGGGTTCCCGATACCTCGCGGCGCTGGCCGCGGGTTGCCGCTGTCGCGGGCGGTGCCGGCAGGTCAGCCGACGCCGAGTCCTTTGGCGACCCGAGCGCCGAGGTCCGGGTCGACGTCGCGCCAGTACTCCACGACCCGCCGCTGGACCTCGGGCTGAACATCCTGGGATGCATGCCCGACGATGTTGCTCACCAGATGGTCACGGTCGGTGTCGGACATCACGTCCCGGTACAGGGCGCCCGCCTGGCCGAAGTCACTGTCGTCACGGTGCGGTGTGTACGCCGACCGCACGAACTCGCCGTCAGCCGCCCACACCGCGTCGTCGGCGTACCGGGCCGTGTCGGCCCGGGGCCCGCCGTAGCTGTTCGGCGCGTACACCGGGTCGCGGGACGGCTCGTAACGCATCGCGCCGTCCTTGTTGTAGGAGCTGACCGGAGATTTCGGGCGATTAATCGGTAGCTGTAGATAATTTGGGCCAATCCGGTGACGATGCGTGTCCGGATAGGAGAACAGCCGGCCAAGCAACATCTTGTCCGGGCTCGGGCCGATCCCGGGCACCATGTTGGCCGGTTCAAAGGATGCCTGTTCCACTTCGGTAAAGTAGTCGCCGGGATTACGGTTCAGGACCATACGGCCGATCGTGATCGGCGGATAGTCCGCGTGCGGCCAGACCTTGGTCAGATCAAAGGGGTTGAAACGGTAGGTGGCCGCAGCCGCGAACGGCATGAGCTGAATTTCCAGTCGCCAAGACGGATAGTCACCATTGTGGATCGACGACGCGAGATCACGGATATGGCGGTCCGGGTCGATCGCAACCGTCGCCTTCGCCTCGCCGTCGGTGAAGTTGTCGATGCCCTGCTCGGTCTTGAAGTGATACTTCACCCAGAACCGTTCATGTGCCGCGTTCACCCACATGAAGGTGTGGC
>NZ_CAKJTP010000135.1:0-8570 GCF_917627335.1 Protofrankia sp. CiT1
GACGCGGCTCGCCGGCCGAACCCAAGACTCAAAACAAGCTCTTTGGCGCGCGCCGATCGCGGTTGACGCGGACGGGCATTGACTGATGACTATTGGCGGCTGCTGAGTGCATGCGGTTTTGAGCACATGGGGTTTGAGCGGTCGAGCAGCTGAGAATGGTACCGCGCGCTTCGCGATCCCGCGGGCACCGGCCATCGCTTTGCGGCTTCCCGCGACACCACCCGGTCACGCTTCGCCGCGGGATCCTGCTTGTTGTCATCGGCCGGTTCCCAAGGGCAGTGCCGCATTCCTGCGCCGGCTTGTCGGGCCCGGCTCGGATGAGCCGCCCCCTGACCGAGTTTTCTGGCGCTAGCACGGTTGTGATCATTTTGTTTTTGGCGGACGAGCTTGAGATCCGCGACGGGCCTGTGGTAGCAATAACGCTCATTCCGCCATGCGATTATATTCACAGTTTTCAGGAGTCTGGTTTTTTTGTTGAACGTATATCTTTCGTCTTTGGTATCAAAACCGGACAATACGGCGTCGGCGACTCGAATCGATGCGCGACTGGTCGTGTGCGCACGCGGGTCGTGGCGGCTTTCCGGTGCGCTCCCGCGGCCTGTCAGGTCACGGCTTTTGGTGGGAAAAATATGATCTTACTAGGGCGTCGGAACGCGATGTCCCTGCTGGTTGCCGGGATGCTCGCTCTCGCCGGGGCTGCTTGCGGCACAGGGGCGGTGGCGAATAGTGAGACTACGGACGCGACACATGAGGCCGGCGGTAAGATCAGGACCGGTGTCGGCGTTTCGGATGATGTGATCACGCTCGGTGTGCTCACTGACCTGTCGGGAGTATTCAAAGGGCTTGCGAAGGATCTGACCGATGCGCAGCGACTTTACTGGGACCGGCGGAACTCCACCGGCGGTGTGTGCGACCGATACAGCGTCGTGCTCGACATCCGAGACCATGGATACGATACCGGCCGTGCGGTGGAGCTCTATGGCCAGCTGAAAGGAAAGGTTCTTGCGATTGAGCAGCTGCTTGGTTCGCCTATGGCGGTAAAGATCGGGCCTCTGATCGAGTCCGACAAGATTATAACAATGGCGGAGACATGGGCGCCGGCTCTCACGGACAACAGGTATTATTCGCTTATCGGCGCAACTTATGACATACAAATAATTAATGGGATCGACTATCTGCTCGGGCAGCAGAAGATCAAAGCTGGCGGCACGATCGGTCACATTTATCACGACAACGAGCTGGGCAGGAGCGCGCTGCTGGGTTCGGCCTATATGGCCAGACAGCATCAGCTCAGCCTGGTCGAGGAGAAGATCGATCCGAACAGGGCCGACATGACCGCGGCGGTGACCGCGCTCGCGGCCAGGAAGGTCAGCGCGATCCTGTTCACCGGCACACCGGCACAGACCGCGTCGGTAGCGAGTGCCGCGAGCCTCCTGGGACTGGACGTCCCGATTCTCGCCAGCAATGTGGGTTTTGTCCCCAGTCTGCTGACGGGGCCTGCCGGCTCCGCGTTGCGGAAGAACCTCTATCTGGCGATGCCGTCCGTCGGTTTTTCGGAGTCGAACGCGAGGGAGCTGCGGGAGGCTTTCGTCGCCACCCACGATCAGCAGTCGCCCACCATCGGCGCGGTGGACGGCTGGTCCGAGGCCATGGTGATGGATCAGCTTCTGGAGAAGGCTTGTAGCAACGGCGACCTGACCCGGGAGGGCCTGCTCGCCGCGAAGAGCAGCATGACCCGAGTCGAGACTGGTGGCCTTGTCCCACCGTTGGACTATTCGCAGCTCGGCGTCTCGCCGACGAAGGCGAGTTACGTTGGACGGGCCTCGGATGTGCCCGGGGGCATCACGATAGTGAGCGGTCCGACAGAAAGTGCTGATGCCGTGCGTTACAGCCGGCCGAAGTAGCCTCCGGGCGGCATCCGAAGGTTTCGCTGGACGTTCGGATGCCGCCCGGAGATACGGATTTCTGCCGGTCGTCGCCGACTATCAGTGATAGTCGGCGCAACTTCATCGATGGAATTCTTTCCAAACGGATTGGCATAAACACCGGCAAAGTTATGCTGATTCCGCTGATGGCTGGCAGCGGGCGCTGGATGATGTTTATCCAGCTGATCGATGACGGTCGGTTGGTTGACGTTCCGACCGGCGGATGATCCGGCCGGCAGGCCGGTCGCCATAAGCGCGCAAGGCGCGCCATGCGCGGGCCGGCCACCGGCCGCTTGTATTAAGTCTTGTATTAAGCGTGGTCGCGGATCTCGGTTCGGCCCGCCGCGCGGGCGCAGTGCGCACAGCAGTAGAACTGTCCGTCTGTCTGGGCGCCATGCCCGGAGATTTTTACCCCGCAGTGATCGCAGATCGGCGCCATCGCGTGGATCGCGCATTCGAAGCTGTCGAACGTGTGCACCGCGCCCTGGACGTGTACCTCGAAGCTCATCTCGTAGTCATTGCCGCAAACCTCGCAATTGCTCATGCTGGCCTCCAGATGTCGTGCTCTCGCCGTTTCCATCCCCGCTGTTGGGCGGGTTCATAGGGAGCGTGCTGTACCGGCGGCCAGATCGCAGAACGTGTCCTCGGCGAGGCTGCTTGCACGCAAAAAGGGGAAATCCTCGGCAGGTGTTCAACGTCGGTACAGCGGCCCGGCGGCCCGGGGGTGCCTGCCGGGCGTGCGGGCCATGCCGATGGATGAGCGCCAGCGGCCCGGCGGGCCGGGGGCGCCTGGCTACTGCGGCCGGCCGTCCGCGACCACTGAGGACGAGATCGTTCTTGATCGTTACCGGCTCCGCATCCGGTACGCGTGGTACCGCCGCGTCACGATCGCGATCGCTCTTTCGGGGCTGGCACCAATGCGCGAGCGGCGGCGGGATGCGATCGTCAGTTGGTGCCGCCCACCGTGCTGATCGTTGATGATCATGCGGATTTCCGTGCGGTCGCGCGGGTGCTTGTCACCCGCGGCGGCTTCCAGGTCGTCGGGGAGGCCGCCACCGGCGGTGAGGCGTTGGCGGCGGCGGCGCGGCTGCGTCCACAGGTCGTGTTGCTCGACGTGGGGCTGCCTGACATCGATGGGTTCACGGTCAGCCGTGAGCTTGTCCGGCTCGACCCGACAGTCAAGATCGTGTTGTGCTCGGTGCGCGGGCGGGGGGACTACGGCCCGCAGGTCGACACCTGCGGAGCGGGTGGCTTCCTGACAAAGTCGCGGCTGTCGGCGGAGTCCTTCACCAGCGTCGTCGCCGCATGCTGACAACCGCGACGGTCGGCCGCCCGTCGCGTTGCCGGCGGCCGCTCACCGCTGGGCTCGCAGATAGGTCAGGACGGCCAGGACCCGACGGTGATTGTCGGGTTCGGGCGGCAGGTCCAGGCGGGTGAAGATGCTACGGACGTGTGCCTCGACGGTCTTGTGGGTGATGAACATCCGCTCGCTGATGGCCCGGTTGGAGCGGCCTTCGGCCATCAATGCCAGGACTTCGTGTTCGCGTTCGCTCAGGGTGGCGAGCGGGTCGGTTCGCCGCCGGTTGCGCAGCATCAGCGCCACGACGTCCGGGTCGAGCGCGCAGCCCCCGGCGGCGACCCGCCGCAGCGCCTCCACGAAACCGGCCGGGCCGGTCACCCGTTCTTTGAGCAGGTAGCCCACGCCGCGGGCGCTACCGCCGAACAGGGCCGGCAGGTGGTGGGACTCCAGATACTGGGAGAGCAGCAGGACACCGATCTGTGGATGGTCCCGGCGCAGCGCGACCGCGGCGTCCAGGCCTTCGGTGCGGTGGTCCGGCGGCATGCGGATGTCGACTACGGCGAGGTCGGGGCGGGCCGTGGCGACCGCGTCTACCAGGCTGGTCGGATCGCCGACCTGTGCCACGACCTCGAAATCGTTGCGCCGCAACAGTCCGGCGATCGCCTCCCGGATGAGCACGGCGTCGTCGGCCAGCACCACCCGGATCGCGCCGGGCGGCCGGGACGGCGCGCCGGCGGGTCGTACAGCCGGCGGGCCGGTCATCGGGCTTGCCGGCGGGCTTGCCGGCGGGTCGGTCATCGGGCCGGTCATCGCCGGCCGGGCGCGGGAATGACGGCGGTGATCGACGTGCCCTCACCGAGAGCACTCTGTACCGTTAGCTGGCCGTTCAGCGCGGTCACCCGGTCCCGTAGGCCACGCAGGCCGGTTCCGTCGTCGAGGTTGGCTCCGCCGAGCCCGTCGTCGACGATGCCGACCCGTAGCTGGTCATCCCGGTGTTCCATCGTCACGCGGATCCGTCCGGCGCCCGCGTGTTTGAAGGCGTTGGTCAATGCCTCGGCGACGACGAAGTAGCCGGTCGCCTCGACCGCCGCGTCCAGCCGGGGCAGGTCGGTGGGCGCGGCGTCGACGTCGACCGGCGCCGGGGCCCGTGCCGCGAGTTCCGCGACGGCGGGTAACAGTCCGGCGTCGGTGAGGATGGCCGGGTGGATGCCGCGGGCCAGTTCGCGCAGCTCGGCCATGGCGGCGTCGAGCCCGGCGGTGCCACTGGCCAGCAGTCCGGCTGCGGCGTCGTCGATCTTCCCGTCGAGGTGTTGCTGGAGCAGCCGTAACGTCAGGGTGGCCGTGACCAGCCGTTGCTGCGCGCCGTCGTGCAGGTCCCGTTCGAGCCGGCGCCGTTCGGTGTCGGCGGCGGCGACGATGCGCAGCCGGGAGGCCCGTACCTCGGCGAGCTGTGCCCGCACCTCGGCCGCGAGCCGCTGGTTGTCCAGGCCAGCCCGGCCGCGGCCGTCACCGCCGCCAGGATGTGCGGGTCTTCCCGTAGCGCCGGGTCGTGGAGCAGGGCGGCGACCCGCCGCCCGTCGCGTTCCACGAGCCTGACGTCGCGCGCTTGGCCGGGGCCGGGAAGCGTCACCACCGCGCCGTCCGCGTCGACGAACTCGCTGGTGTCCGCACGCCAGTAGGCGACCTGCAGGGAGGGGTCGCCCAGCGCCCGTGCCAACGCCCCGCGCAGCTCGGCGGCCGGCCGCGGTTCGGTCAGCCCGGCCAGCAGGTCCCCGACCGCGGTCCGGCCGAGGCGCACGCGCAGCACGCCCGCCAGGAAACCCAGCGGCAGCAGGCAGAACGCGGCCATGTACACCCACAGGAACAGCTGCCGCACCGGGTGCGGCAGGTCGAGGGCTCCGTCAAGGACCGTCACACCGCCGCCTATCAGGCCGGTCACGAACACCGGCGCAAGGACCCGGCGCAGCGGGGGTCCGGCCGTCATCCACCGGCGTACCAGCATGGCCGTCACCGCCAGGGCCACGGCCGCGCCGGTGATCTCCTCCGCTTGTTGCAGCGCGTCGGACCACGCCCGGTTGTCCGTCACCATCAGCAGGTTCGATCGGACGCCGTACCGGGTTGGTGGAGCGTAGAACAACGTCCGGACCAGCGGCAGCCCGAACACGACGGCGTAGGCGGCACCGGCGAGCGCACGTTCGCCCCGGGACGCCAGGGCGCCCGTCGGGAACGCCAGCACGAGGTGGGCGGCGAAGCCGCTCGACGCCATGGTGAGCAGGAAACCGGCGGAATACACCCAGCCGGTGCGTGACAGCTGCACGTCCTCGGCGAACAGCCCGATCCCGACTGCGACCATCAGGCTTCCCACCCGGTTGGCGGGCCGGCGGTAATGCGCCAGCACCCCCGCGCCGACGAACTCCATCCCGCCGACACAGCCCACCACCGTGGTGGCCAGCGGGTGGGTGCCGTCCCGCAGCTTGAACATCAGCACGGCCACCCCGAGCACGACCCCGCACGCTGCCAGGACATACACCCACGTCCCGTCGGCGTGGTGACTGCCCGCACGCGTGTGTGAAGGCCGGCCGACGACGGTGCCCGCCGTCCCCTCGACGCTCACACAGTGATCGTTTCAGCGCGCTGCGCACCAGTCAACGACGAATACGGCTCTGAGGCAGGTCAAGAAGCCGACAGCCCGCGCGCGAGCGAGGACACGCAGCGGTCGGACACCACCCGTGTCATGCCCGGTTGTTGTGGATCGTCAGCTCGATGTGGGCGCGCACCGGCCAGGCATCCGGGGAGCGGACGAGGTCGACGATGTGCAGGTAGCCGGGGTCGGCTTCGTTCGCTTTCGGTGGGACGTCGAAGGTGTCCGTCTGCTGCCAGGGGTCGTCGTCGTCCGCCTTGAGGCGGGCCCGGCAGGTCACCCGGATGGACCGGTCGGGTTGGATCTCCAGGTCGCAGCTGTACTCGGCGTTGCCCCAGTCATCGACCCGCTGCGGCGGCGCGTTGACGGTCCGCCGCAGGCTGTGTTCGCGCTGCTGGGCGAAGGCGGGGTTGTCCGGCGGGAAGTAGTCGAGGCCGAGGTAGACGACCTCGGGCTGCACGTCCGGATGGTCCCACCAGTCCGTGCCGATGGCGTACCGGTTGACGAGGTCCATGTGCGCACCGATGATCACTTCGCGGCGGGAGTCCGGCGGCTCGTGCAGCTCGAAGTCCAGCTGCACGGCGCCGCCGAGGGGCAGCCGCACCGGCCGGCCGGGCGCGGTCAGCCACAGGCCGCTGACCGGATGGCGATAGGTCGCCTCGGCCCAGTAGAGACCCTCGGGCAGCCCCTCCCGTGAGTACGTTCCGCCCTGCCCGGTGCGCAGCTTCCGGCTGCCGATCCTGACCCTGGCGTGGGCCACCCCCTGACCCTGGAAGGTCACTGTGCCGTAGACGGCGCAGCTGCCGAGGGACAGCGTCCACACGCTCGGGGGCGGTGCCGCGTCCGTCCACTCCGGTGGTTTGAGCCGGATACGGTCGTTGGAGCCGTACAGGCCGTGGACGACTTGGTCGTCCTCGTAGGTCGGCGGCGCCCAGAAGGCGACGATGTCGTCCGGGCTGACGGTGTAGCCCTCGCCCGGCGACGTCCACTGGTCGCTGTCCTTCGCCGTCCACTGGCAGTCGTCGTTCGCCAGCGCGTTGCACATCTGGTTGGCGACGTCGCTCGGCATGTCTGTGAGGATCACAACGAGCCGCCTCAGCAGCTCGGAACTGATGCCGAGCAGGAGGGCGGCCTGCGGCACGGTGAAGACGCTGAGCAGCTTGAGCAGGCTCCAGATGCTGTGCGCCGGCCCGTCGGTGCCGATGAGCTGGTCGAGCTGGGCGTTCAGATCGGTGGCGTCGGCGATCTCGTCCAGGACGTCGGTGCGGAGCCGGTCGTACAGCCACTTCGCCGCGTCCAGCCGCTCCTGCGGGCGGTAGAAGTACAGGCCGTCCCGTGTCGACGGGTTGATCTCATCTGTCAACGGGTGACGGACGAAGTAGGAGGGGCAGCCCGCGCGGTCATCGTCGCGGTGCTTCCGGTCCGGCCGGCCGTCGAGAATGATCCGCGGCGCTGGCGGGGTGCTGGCGGTCGCGCGGATGTTCGCGGCCTGGACCGCCAGCCAGACGAAACTCGAGCAGACCATCGCCCGGGTCGACGGTGTCGGCACCGCAGGCCGCCGTCCGATGCATGGGCTGGCGGTGTCCGGGATGGTCGTTTCCAGTGTGACGACGCCGTTGTAGGTGTCGTCGAGCCCGATCTCGGCGCGGGTGTAGGCGTAGAAGCGGTAGTGCCCGCGCAGCGCCTTCGCCGCGTCCGCGACCCGCTCGAGCGCGTCACGGACCCGGTCGGTCTCCCACTGCTGGCACGGTTTCACCACCAGCGGCCAGACGATGTCCATCCGGCGGCTGCCGTCGGGCTGGTCCACCGGCAGCCAGGCCGGGGTGAGCGTGATCGCGTCGATGAAGTAGGCCCGGCCGCTGTGCGGGTCATACTCCGCCCACGCCGGGTCGGGGGCGGTCTTGCCGTCGGTATCCGTGACCGTGGGGCGCTCGTGCGAGGCCGCGTAGACCCGCTCGACGGTCTGAGTGATCGTCCCCGGCCAGCCGTGGCGCAACGGCAGTTCTTGAAAGCCGTCGGTCGGTGCGTCGTTGAGTTCCGGGACGAACGGCAGCGGGATGCCGAGCCCGGGATCGCCCTCGCTACCGGCGCGGTGCGGGAACCGGCGCAGCCGTTCCTCGCTGAACGTCACATGCCGTAGCTCGACCCGGTCCCTCGTCATGATCGCCACATGGCTGAACGACTGCGGCGGGTGCACCTGCGACAACAGCCCGCCGATCAGACCCGATGGCCCGCCCGGCACGACAATGACGTGCCCTTTCTCGGCGTTGTCGATTCGCCATGGCAGCGCCTGTTCCACCGGCCGGTCATCGGTCAGCTGGGCGGTGACTCGCGGGTCGGCGCAACACGCTGGCTGGTCGACCAGCCCGGCGCCCTCCGCAGCCGGGGTCCCCAGAATCGCCCGCACGCCCGGTTCGAGGTCGTCCTCGGTCGGCACCGGCCCGGCCTGGCGCGGCGGCGGGCACGGCAACAGCTGCGGCGGATCCGGCGACATCTCCTCATCCCCTCCCACTGGCGAACGCCAGCCGTCCACGGCCAGCGCCTCCGGCAAGACTTGGCCGCGTGAAGGCTGCGGCTCAGAAAGCGTAGCGGCGGATTACCGCGTCGGCGGCCCACGTCGCCCTTCGATCGACCAATTCGACGACCTGCTTATCGCCTGCCTCTGCCCCTGCCACGCGACGTCCGGCTGCCGCACAGTGCTAAG
>NZ_CAKJTP010000135.1:9066-11294 GCF_917627335.1 Protofrankia sp. CiT1
TGGTCCGCGAATTTTTTGTTGCCTTACAGGCCCCGCCAGTTCCCCGAGACGGGCCGCGGGTAGTCGGGGTCGACCGCGTCCGCCGTGATGTCGTAGCGCATGTAGAACGACCGCTGGAAAAAGTATGCCTTGCGCGGGACGCCGCCCGGGTCGGGCCAGACCAGCGCGCCGCGCAGCGACGACGACCATAGTCCCGGCCAGTTTCCCTGAATCGGCTTCGGGTAGCCGGGCTCGATCCGATCGGCCGCGACATTCCACTTGTAGTACATGCCGTTGTCCGCGAAGAAGTAGGATGAGCCGTTGGGCCAGAGTACAGCGGCCTGAATCTGGGTGGCACCAAAGATCATTAACCCAGGCCAGTTCGATTTGACCGGGAGTGGGAATCCGGGGTCGATCCGGTCGTCCGCGATGTCGTAGCGGTAGTAGTCAGGTCCGCTGAAGAAATACGCCTTCCCGTTGGGCCAGGCGATGGCGCTGTCGATGCTGACCCCGCCGAGGCCCGGCCAGTTGGCGGCGATCGGCCGGGGGTATCCCGGGCCGACCTGCTCACCGGCAATATCGTACCCGTAGTAGTCGGCCCCGCTGAAGAAGTAGACCTTTCCGTTGGGCCAGTTTACCAACGCGTCCACGAGAACCACTGGGACTCCTTTCGGTTTGTCGGCCCGGTCGGCGCCAAGCAGGTAGCGCTGCCCGCGGCGCCCGCACGTGTGGGAACGAGGCTATTTCCACCAGGCGCGGCAAAACGGCTTTACGTCTGGACTGTCAGCCGCTGTTTTCGGTGGTTGCGTCGTAGCGGAGGCCGGAGGAGACCTCCCCGCGCCACGGACGCTTCTGGCGTCCGCGCCAGGTGAACAGCCGCCCGTCCGTTCCGCGGGCAAGGTGCTCGATGATCTGCACCTGGATCCCGGCGCGGGTGACTTCTTCCTCGCGCAGGTCGGCATGTCGCCCACCGCCCGCCGGGTCCCGCAGGTCAGCCAGGATGAGGCTGGCCGCGCCACGCACGGTCGCGGTGGCGGTGTCCTCCAGCTGGCCCGCGCGCAGCACCCGCGGCCCGCTGGGTGGCTGCTGCCCGGGGTCGGCGGGGTCGGGCAGCCGGACGGGAACCAGGGGCGTCCACGCGGCGGCAACGGGGGTGGACAGCCGCCAGACGGCATCGTGGCCATCCGGCGGCGCGGCCGGCAGCGCGAAGTCCCGCTTCGACCAGGGCCTCGGGACGCCGCGGCCGGTCGGCCCGAGCACGGTCCGCTCGATCGCCCAGGCGAGGTTGGCCATCTCGTCCCGTTGCAGGGCGATGTCCTCCCGCGGCGGTGAGGCCAGCGCGCCGAGCGCCGCCGGGAGCACGACGAGCAGCGGCTCGGCGTCGCCGGTATCCGCGGGAGCGGACGGCTGAAACTGCCGGCCGACCGTGCCGGGGCTGGGCTGGCCGGTGCCGACCAGGGTGGCGGCCCCGAAAGTGTCGCGGACGACGACCCAGTCGACGCGGCTGACCGAGCCTACCGGGACCTCGACCGGGGCCAGGAACCAGTCGGGGCTGTAGACGACCGCGAAATCCACGGCGAGCATACGCACCAGATCGGTGGCGCCGGCGCCGACCCGGCCCAGCGCCACGGCGGCGTCTTCCATCTCCCAGAACCGGGCGCTGGGCATGCCCGGGTAGGTCAGCGCGGCCGGTAGTACGGTGGCTCGCCGACGGCCGCGGATGCGGCGTGCGTCGTCCGGGGCGGCGGGCGGCAGGCCGTCGGGTGGGGCGTCCAGCGGCGTGTCGAGGACGGCGTCGGCCGCCGCGCCCAGCGGCGGGCCGCCGGCCAGGTCGAGGCTGTACCACTCGAGCCCGCGCCCGTCGTACTCCGAAGCGCCGAACTGGATCTCCCCGGCTGGGATCTCCTGCCCCGGCGGGGCGTCGGTGACCGGAGGCAGGGCGGGCGCGGCGAGCGCGAAGGCGTACTCCAGCCGGTCGGCGACCCAGGCCGGCGGGAGCGGGTCGGCATTGCTGGAGATTCCCCACTCACGGTCCATCTCCGTCTGCCAGGACAACAGGACGGGAGCTACGACCTCGGGGTCGGCCGGTGCCAGCAGGTCCGCTGGCAGCCGGCCGTCGGGCTCCAGCAGGCTCAGGACGGCGGCGCCGTCGATGCTCGGGCGTACGCCCGGTGTGGCGGCCGCGAGCAGTGCCCGGTGACGCCGTTCGGCGTCGCCCTCCGCTCCGGTCGCGGGTGGCGGGTCAAACC
>NZ_CAKJTP010000136.1:0-10510 GCF_917627335.1 Protofrankia sp. CiT1
GTCGTCCGTGACGCGAGTGGGCACAGAATAATTATAACCATTCAGGATGGGCTATCGCCAACCCTACACGCAATCTCCATATGGAGACCTCCACTTGGAAGCACTCGACGTCGTCCGTCCTGTCGCTGGGCCTCAGTAACCGCCAGCAGGACTGGCCTTCAGCAAACAAAAGCGATGTTCGCCACTGAGCGTACATGACATCCGGAGCGGGCTTATCGAGGTACCGACCCCGGCCTGCGGAGGAGTTTAACCACACCCGAGAAGCGAATGCCCACAAGGACCCATCGATTACTCAAAGCGACCATCCAATCGGCCCTCAGTCGCTGGCAGGCCACAGGTGCCGCTGCCGTTCACGATGCGTTGCCCGGCCCGCATTGCGCCTGCGGCAGAAACTACGAGATATGGCCGCTCACGAAAAAGACGAGGCATGGCGGTCCGCGCTGACCGCCATGCCTCGTCTCGCCGGCCGGGGGAGTATACCGGCGGGCTTGCTCCAGTCCTTTCGGACCGGGAAAATCAGTGGACCAGTGCCTTCTCCGCCCCGGCTCCAGTGAGAGCACGAACCTCCATCTCGGCGAACTTGTCCGCGTTCCGCGACTCCCTGCTGGTGACCGACCCGAGCCAGCCGAGCAGGAAGGCCAGTGGGATGGAGACGATCCCGGGATTCTCCAACGGGAACCAGGAGAAGTCGATCGACTTATCTGTGATCATCGACACACTCTTCCCGGTAGCCGCGTCGACCTTCCCCGAAACAACCGGGGAGAACGCGATGAGGAGCACCGATGAGATCAGCCCCCCGTAGATGCTCCACAACGCGCCGCGGGTGGTGAACCCCTTCCAGAACAGCGAGTAGAGGATCGTCGGCAGGTTCGCCGACGCGGCGACGGCGAAGGCCAGCGCGACCAGGAAGGCGACGTTCTGATCCTTCGCGAAGATGCCACCCATAATCGCCACCACGCCGATAACGACGGCGGTGGTCCGGGCAACCCGCACCTCCGCGTCCGGATCGGCGGCGCCCTTCTTCAGCACGTTGTTGTAGACGTCATGGGCGAAAGACGCGCTGGCTGTGATGGTGAGGCCAGCGACAACCGCCAGGATCGTGGCGAACGCGACCGCCGCGACGATCCCGAGCAGCAGCGTGCCGCCGAGCTCGTAGGCGAGCAGCGGAGCCGCCGCGTTGGCCTTCCCCGGCGCGGCGTTGATGCGCTTCGCGCCCACCAGATACATCGCGCCGTAACCGAGGATGAGGGTGAACAGGTAGAAGACACCGATGACGCCGATCGCCCATACCACGCTGTGGCGTGCCTCCCGGGCCGACGGCACCGTGTAGAAGCGCATCAGCACGTGCGGCAGGCCGGCGGTGCCGAGTACGAGGGCCATCGCTAGCGAGATGAAGTCGATCTTCGTAAGGGTGGACAGCCCGTATTTGACGCCGGGCTCGAGCACCGCGTCGCCCTTGGGACTGGCCGCGGCCGCGTCGCCGAGGATCGAGGAGAGGTCGAAGCCGGACTTGCCGAGCACCCAGAACGTCATCAGGGCGGCGCCCAGGACGAGCAGGACCGCCTTGACGATCTGGACCCAGGTGGTCCCCTTCATTCCGCCGACCAGCACATAAACGATCATCAAGATGCCGACGACGGCGATCGTGAGGTTCTGGCCCGTGCTCCCCTTGATGCCGAGCAGGAGGTTCACCAGTCCGCCGGCGCCGGCCATCTGCGCGAGCAGGTAGAAGAAGCTGACCGCCAGGGTCGAGATCGCCGCGGCGGTCCGCACCGGTCCTTGTCGCAGCCGGAAGCTGAGCACGTCGGCCATCGTGTATCTGCCGGTGTTCCGCAGGAGCTCGGCGACGAGCAGCAGCGCGACCAGCCAGGCGACGAGGAAACCGATCGAATACAGGAAGCCGTCGTACCCTTGCAGCGCGATGGCTCCGGTGATGCCGAGGAATGAGGCCGCCGACAGGTAGTCGCCCGAGATGGCGATGCCGTTCTGCCGACCAGTGAACGCCCGGCCACCGGTGTAGTAGTGGGCGGCGCTCTGGTTGCCACCCGACGCCCGGATGACGATGGCCAAAGTGATCATGATAAATATCGCAAAAATCGTGATATTGACCGCTGGCTTGCCGACGGTCTCGGCGGCGAGCAGGGTGGTTGCGGACGTGGCTGTCATGACCCGCCCCCCTCGAAGTGCGCGCGCAGCCGCTCCGCGGTCGGGTCGAAACGCCGGTCCGCCCATCGGATATAAATCATTGTTATAGTGAAGGTCGAAACGAACTGACCGAACCCGAACAGCAACCCGATGTTGATGTTGCCGATCACCTTGGTAGCCATGAAGCCGCGCGCGAACGCGGCGAGGCAGACATAGAGGAAGTACCAGGTGAGGAACAGCGCGGTCACGGGGAAGACGAAGCGCTGGAAACGCCGCCGGTGCTCGATGAACTCAGGACTGTCCTGGATGCTGCGGTAGCTCGGCACCGAGCCACTGCCGCTGTGGGATTTACCTTCGCCGCCATGGACGACGTCAATCATGCTCACCCGGCATCCTCCAAAGATCGTCGCTCGGCCACCCAAAGCGGCCTGTGACAGCTATCACTGTGTCGCGAAGCTGGAATCCCTCGCACTCCTCACAGGCACGAGTGCGATCAGTGGCACGGATTCAGCGCTCTGCGGGCCGGGCGGACACGACGAACGGCCGGTTTCACGCGACGAACGGTTAGGGCGTGTTCCGGAGGTCATCTGTCCGGCTCGCCACGCCCAGGCGGCCCGGCGGCGCGGCCCCCCGGCAGGGAGCCGCGCCGCGGTCGAGGCCCAGGCCTTCGGGAGCGTGCAGACGCACCATGAGCTGGCGGATTCCCGCCGGGGTGCTGCCTGGGGTAAACAGCGAGACAACCATCATCACCACGAACACCAGCGGCACCGTCCACGCCGCGGGCTGGGCGAACATCGCACCAGCCAGGCCGGCCGGCGTGCCGGCCACCATGGTGACGGTCGCCGCCGCTCCCGCGAGCAGGCCGCCGACGACAAGTCCGGCCAGCGCGCCGGTTACCGTCAGCTTCTCCCACCAGATACCAAGTACCAGCAACGGGGAGAACGTCGACGCGGCGACCGCGAACGCGAGGCCGACGGTGTCAGCGAGGCCGACCTGCGTGGCGAGCAGTGAAACCGACGCCGGAACCGCCACCGCGATGACAGCCCCGATCCGGAAGCCGGAAACGCTCACCCGGCCGCGGAGCAGGTCCTGACCAAGCACCCCCGCAACCGACACCGTCAATCCACTCGAGGTGGACAGGAAGGCGGCGAAAGCGCCCGCGGTCACCAGCGCGGAGATCGCGTGCCCGCCGGCCCCGGGCAGCAGCCGCCCCGGCAGCAGCAGCACCACCGTGTCCGTCCGTCCGGTCAGCAACAGGTCCGGAGCGTAGATCCGGCCCAGCGCGGCATACAGGGGCGGGAAGACGTAGAAAGCGCCGAGCATGGCGACGACGACGCCCGCGGTCCGCCGAGCGGCTCTCCCGTCGGGGTTGGTGTAGAAACGCACGATCACGTGGGGTAATCCCATCGTGCCGAGCAGAAGCGCCAGCATCAGCGAATACGTTCGGTACAGGGCGGGGCCCCGCCCATCGGCCGCGGTTGGCCGCGACCAGCTGGAGCCGTCGAGAGGCATGATCTGCTCGGCATGCGGTACCGGTTCGCCGGCCGCCAGGGTGACCGTGCTGCCCGCGGCCAGCAGTACGCTGCCGGCCGGTGCGGCGACAGGGGCCAGCCGCACACTCCCGTCCACACGATCGCCGTTGATCTTTCCATGTACGGTCAGGGTGACCGGTTCGACCACGCGCAGCCGGGTGTCCTCGATCAGGCGCACCGTCGTCGTCTGCCGGGTCACGGGATGTCCTGCGGCCGACGGGTCGGGCGCGCCGTCGGCACCCCAGACCACCAGCATGAAAAGAACCGGTACCGCGATCGCCGTGAGCTTGAGCCAGTACTGAAACGCCTGCGTGATCGTTACCGAGCGCATCCCGCCGGCCAGCACACCCACCAAGACGACCGCGACCACAATGGCGACTCCGGCCCAGCGGGGTGCGCCGACAACTGTGTACAGCGTCAGGCTGGCCCCCTGGAACTGCGGCACCAGATACAACCAGCCGATGCCGACGACAAGCAGGGAGGCAACCCGGCGGACCAGTGGGGAGCGCAGCCGGATCTCGGCGAAATCCGGCAACGTGTAAGCGCCTGTCCGGCGTAACGGTGCCGACACCAGGACGAGCAGCACCAGGTATCCCGCGGTGTACCCGACCGGGTACCAGAGCATCTCGGCACCGGAGGCGAGCACCAAGCCCGCGACACCGAGGAAACTCGCGGCCGACAGGTACTCACCGCTGATCGCCGCGGCGTTCCAACGCGGGCTGACCGACCGGCTCGCGACGTAGAAGTCGCTCGTGGTGCGGGACAGCCGTAATCCGAGCCCACCGATGCCCAGCGTCGCGAGGCAGACGCCAGCGACAGCCAGCGACTGCGGCCACGTGTTCGCCATTCCGCAGCGGCCTCAGTGCCGGTCCACCAGGCCGGCGAAGTCGCGCTCGTTCCGTTCCGCCATCCGGATGTACCACCAGGCGGCCACCAGCAGCACGGGATGAACCACGAGACCGAGCAGCAGCCAGGGCAGCGGGATGCCGAGCAGCCGGGCGGTGCCCAGCGCCGGAGCCATCGCGAACACGACCGGGATCGCGCCGATCGTAAGCAGCACTGTTCCCAGCAGCGACGTTCCCAGCCATACCTGTGCCCGCAGGAGTGAGCGCAGATAGACTTCACCAAGCGCGGTCTGCTCGTCGAGGTCCCGGGCCAGCGGCCACGCGGGCGGGCGAGGCGCGGCATCCATCCGCGGGCTGGTTATGCGTACCCGTGCCGATGGGCGGGCCGCTCGTGCTTCCGGCCGGGAGCCGCCGTCCGGTGTGTCGCCCGTTGCCATCCCGCCGCCTCCTGTCAGAGCCGGTCACCCTGGCCCCGAGCCAGGCTCGCCGAGCGTACGAGACGGTCCCGCAGCTGTCTGCTGTGCCGGCGGCTGACAGGCAGGACACAGTCACCGAGCCGGACGGAACAGCGGCCCTCCTCGATGCGGACCTCGTCGATAAAGGCGAGCGCGACCAAGGTGCTGCGGTGGATACGGACGAATCCGACCGGAGCCCAGCGCTCCTCCAGCGCTGTCAGAGAGATCCGCACCAGGTGACCGTCGGACGCGGTGTGCAGGCGCGCATAGTCACCGCGCGCCACGGCAAAGCGCACCTCCGACCGCCGGACGAACCGGGTGACACCACCAAGCTCCACGGCGATCGTCTCATCCGGCGCTGACGCTGTGCGACCGCCGACAGCGCCACCGGTATCGACGACCCGGCGTAGCGCCTCGGCCAGCCGCTCCGCTCGGACCGGCTTGAGCAGGTAGTCGGTCGCCGCCACGTCGAAGGCGGCCACCGCATGCTGCTCGTGGGCCGTGACGAACACGACCTGCGGGCGGACGGCGAAGCGCCCGAGCACCCGGGCAAGATCCAGGCCATCCAGGCCGGGCATCCGGATATCACAGAACACGACGTCGAACCGTTCGGCGTCGAGAGCCCGCAGGGCTTCGGCTCCGCTACTCGCCGCGCGGACCCGGCTCACCCTCCCATCCGCGTCAAGTAACCAGACAAGCTCGTTGCGGGCCGGCGTCTCATCATCCACCACCAGCGCGCTCAGATTCTCACCACAGCCTCTCACCGCGGCGGGGCATCGGAGCTGACATAACTCACCATAACTGGAGATTACTTCAGAACATCAGGGTCCAGCCAGCATGAACACGCTGGTGTGTATTCAGCCGGCCCGGACCCCCGACGCGAACTTGGGCACCCGGAAGCTCACCTTCGTGCCGGCCCCCGGTGCGGTCTCCACGACAAGCCCATAGGCGTCGCCAAAGACCGACCGCAGCCGGGAGTCGACGTTGCCCAGCCCGATCGAATCCGCGTCCGACTCACCGGCCAGGACCCGACGAACCAATTCTGGATCACTGCCCACCCCGTCATCCTCCACCCAGATGTGTGCCTCGGCGCCGTCATCGGTGGCCCCGAGCGAGATGTGGCCGACACCGGTCCGCTCCTCCAATCCGTGCCGTACGGCGTTCTCCACCAGTGGCTGGATGGCAAGGAATGGCACCGCGACCGGTAGCACCTCCGGAGCCACCAGAATCTGCACCTGTAACCGGTCGCCGAACCTGGCCTTCTCCAGCACGAGATAGCGCTCGATGTTGCGCATCTCCTCGGCGAGTGTGGTGAACTCCCCACCCCGGCGGAAGGCATAACGGGTGAAGTCGGCGAACTCCAGCAGCAGCACGCGGGCGCATTCCGGATCGGTACGGACAAACGAAGCGATCGCTGCCAGTGAATTGTAGACAAAATGTGGGCTGATTTGGGCACGCAATGCCCGCAGCTCCGCCTCGACGGCTCTGGTCCTGGACACCTCCAGCTCGGCAAGCTGGACCTGGGTGGAAACCCAACGCGCCACCTCCTCAGTTGCCCGGACCAAGCCGGCACCGACGCTGGGCGCATAGGCGACCAGCGCGCCGACGACCTGGTTTTCGCTGGTCACCGGGGCAACCACAGCAACACGGACAGGGCAGTCCGGATCGGAGCAGGCGACGTCGGACGCGGTGAGGACCACGGTCCGCCCGGTCGTCAGCGCTGAGCCTGCATGCTCGATCGCGGACTCGGCGTGCGCCCCCGACCCAGCCCCGTCCCAGGCGAGGGTCGCGGCGACGTCCACCAACGCAACAGCCGAGGTGCCGAGCAGGGCACGCAGATGGCGGACGGATCGGGACGCGCCGGTCGGTGTCAGCCCCTCACGAAGGTGAGGGGCGGCCAAAGAGGCGGTATGCAGGGTCGCGAACGTGGCCCGGTCAGCGCTTGTCCCGAGGTCGCCGCGATGCCGGAAGCCCCAGACAACGAGGCCGGCGGCAACGGCGAGGACGGCCGCGAGCCCGACGGCAGGAATGCCACCGACAATCACGTTCGTGCGACAGCCGCGGACAACGGCTCGGCCGTGCCCAGCTTGTTCGTGGCGCCCGGTTCCCCAGCGCCCACGGTGAACGCCGCGTTCACCGTGACCACCGCGTTCACCGTGACCACCGTGCGAGACGCCCGGCATGGCTGGCCCAGCCGGCACAAACGACCGGCGACAAGGGCCTTGCGGTGGGCCCCGGCCGTCGTGGGCCCTCGCCGTTCACACGCCATCGTCCTCATTATCGGACCGCTCGGACTCGTCCGCCACTTCCATCTGGAGACCCCCGCACCGAGACCTCCGATCGGAGCTACCCGATGCAGCCGGTCCAGCGCAGGCTTTCAGAGCTCACCGGCCGTATCGCGCGCCGACCGGCACCACTGGAAGAAAGATGCCTGCCAACAAGAATAGCTGACCTCCGGCAAGCCTACCCGCCAATCGGCCTGAAGGAGATTCTCCGATGCTACTGAGCACACTCGACATGATCCAGCAACCACGAGGCCACCTAATGGGTTCACACATGTTATCCCGCGCACCATTTACAATGCTTCACCAACGGCCGAGGAGTATCGGAGAACACATCGCCGTGCCCGCGACATCCGCGGGGGAATACCAGTGACCGCGGTACGGCTCGGCCGTCTCCCGGAGTCGGCCGAGATCGACCCGCAACATGTGGCCAAGGCGAATCATCAGCTGTTCGAGGCCTCAGCCGCCTTTGACGACGCGCAGTTCAGCGCCTGCCGTGCCGACAGCGACTTCTACACGGCGGCTGCTGTCGAGTTCGGCGGACCGGTGGTCGAGGTCGGCTGCGGCACCGGGCGGATCCTGGCGCCGATCGTCGCGGCGGGAATCCCAGCGACCGGGATCGATCATAGCGGGGCGATGCTCACCGCCGCCTGGAAACGCTGCAACGGTCAGGTCGGGCTGGTATATGCCGACCTGCGGCACGCCCCCGACGTTCTGCCGCCGGTTCGGCAGGTGCTGTTCACCTCCGGGGTCTTCCAGTACGTCCTTGACGATCAGGCTGGTCTCCTGTCCGACTATGCGGCTCGATTAACGGTCGGGGGGCGGCTGCTGCTCGATGTGAAGGCGTTCTGGGATGATCCGGTCTACCGGGCCGCGCTGGACATGCCGATCTCCCTCCCGCAACGGACCTATCGGCACCCGGATGGCTCGGTGACGGTCACGACCACGATCAGCATTGATCGCACCACACATGTTGTCACTGAACGGATTCGACATACCGTTACGAGCCCGGATCTGGCCTTGCTGGACGAGGCTGAGCACATCCACGTCATGCGGTCCTACAACCTTCCGGAACTGCTGCTCATCGCTGAGCTGGCCGGCCTGCGGGTTGTTGACGTCCGCACCCGCTACCAGGACCACGCCGGTCCAGCGGACGCGGCCGGCACCCGCTACATCCTGGATATCCGCCCATGAACACGCTTCAGCGGGGCCATGCCGGGCGGCCGGATCGCGCGCCGCGCAACACAACCGGTTCGAACAGAGCCGGTTCGAACAGAGCCGGTTCGAACAGAGCCGCCACGGCGGCTGGCCTCAGCACACGCTGCTCGGCACCAACCGGTCACCGCGCCGGCAAGGCCCCGCAATGATCCCGTCACTGTCCTTACAGAGCCTCGGATACCCCGATGATGATCCACCAACCGTCACCCGCATGGCGATCGCCGCCGGCTTCACCGGCGTGCACCTGCACCTGCACTTGACCCCGCCGACAGACCGCGACCGCCTCGCGCGGCTCGTCGACCACCATCAGCTCACCGTCACCTGGGTCTACCCCATGAATGATCTCTTTTCCGCCGACGCGGCCACCCGGCACGCCGCGCTAGCCGCGTTCACCGCCACCGCCGCATACAGCGCCCGGCTCAGAGTGGCCGTGGTCTCCTCCCGGCTGCCAGCCGACATCATCCCGGTCGCAACGCGCCGGCACGCCCTGCCAGGAGCGCTCGCGAACCTGGTCGATCTCGCGGGGACAGCCGGACTGACATTCGGCATCGAGCACCTGCACCGGCCGACCACAGCCTGGCACACTCCGCAGGACCCGGCAGGCAGCCTCACCGACCTGGTCGAGCTGCTGTCCGCCCTTGGCCCGGCCACCGGGCTCGTCGTCAACAGCGCCCATCTCGCCGCCGCGGGCGCCCTCGGCGATCTCGCATCCACCACCGCCACCGAGTCCCGCACCTGGCTGGAGCGAGTCATCGACGTCCGGCTGGCCGACCCGCCACCGGCCGGACAGCCAGAGCACGAGCAACGCTGGCCCGGTACAACCGGTCGTATCGACCATACCCGGCTGTGTAACCAGCTCGCCGACGCCGGCTATCGCGGACCGGTGATGGTGGAAGCATCCGCCGCTCCCGGCGTGGCACGCATCCATGCGGCGTTTCAGGCCAGAACCTTCCTCAGCACCCTGCCGACCACCAGCTTCGATCATCCAGAGCACGGCCCGCTCCACCCGCCGCGGCCGGCAACGACTCCGGTGAGAAGCTCCGCACCATAGGCGACGCCCACACGCTCCACGCACCGAGACTTCCTGTCCGCCGGGCCCGGCGGATGGCGTGCGGGCAGGTGGTGGGAGTCTTACCCGTACCAACGAGGCGAGTACCCATATCGGCCAGCACGCCCGGCCCTCGGCCCTGTCCGCTATCTCTGCCCGGAGACCTCCTGACCGAGATCTCCGTTTGGAGCTATCTCACGCTGTCGGTCCTGGCTCAGGCTGTCGGATGTGACACAGACCGCTGAAGAACCGGTTGAGGTGACGGTGGCCGAACCCGCCGATCTGGTCGGCCCCGTCAACGGTTACCAGCAGAATTCTCGGGCACGAATGCGGCCGGCCAACGCACAGCGCGGCTTTCCGGGAAACGGGCCGCCCCCACCCATGCCGGGCAGCACCGGCGCCCCAGCCCCGTCATCGCACCGAGCCGGCGAACGGTCCCGGCCTGCCAGCTGTTCGGTGGAGCCGGCTACACCCAGGATTTCCCAGCCGCGTCCGTCCGCCGCGATTGACCGTCCCCAGAGCCGGTAGGCCGGTCGTCCAGCCGTGCTCCGCCAGCCGCATCCGCTCTCACCCATTCATCGTTCGGGAGTCACGGATTTTTCAGCACACGCTCCTGGCAAGGGGTTCTCTATGGACAGACAGCGCCGAACCGCCCAGCGGGTAGCTGTCGCAGTCGTGAGTGCCGCGGTCGCATTGACGACGGCCGCGTGTGGGACGTCGCAGCCCACCAACAGCCGGGCAAGCAAGGACTGCGCGGTGCCCGGAGTAACCGCGAACGAAATCAAGATCGGTCTTCTTTACCCGGACACCGGCCCGCTGGCAGGCGGATTCCACGCCTTCCGCGCCGGCGTGGACGCGCGGCTGGGCACGGTCAACGCGGCCGGCGGAGTCAACGGCCGGACGCTGTCCTACAGCTGGCGAGACGATGCCTCCGATCCCGCCACGAACCTCGCCAGCGCCCGTTCCCTGATCAACGACGACAGGG
>NZ_CAKJTP010000137.1:0-3025 GCF_917627335.1 Protofrankia sp. CiT1
CCGCGCCGCGCGTCATCGCTCCCTGTCCATCGCCGCGCGATGCGCGGCTACCCCGGCTCATCGGTCAACACCCCCAGAGCCAGGTCACAGGCTGGGGGCTAGTTCCACCATCCGTTCCACGTCGTTGCGATAGGACAAAAGGCAGGGCATGGGAACGTCGAGCCGTTCCCCCGTCCGGATGACGTCATCGTAGATCTCGTACAGTTCCGCGGGCGCGTACCGGCTGCGGTTGACCGAGATTCGCTGGGGCAGCTCTCCGCGGAGCATGAGCCGTACCGCCGGTGCCACCGTCGACGGCGGAAGCACGAACGGTCGGGCGTCCTGCGCAAAACGCACCTCCGCCCCGCGTGCAACGCATACCTGCATGGCTTCCCGGCCCGCATGCAGCGCGTCGTAGACAGCTCGGTTGCTGCGCGTGAAACGCTCGAATCCACGGGCACGGGCAGCACCGCATATCCATGCGGTGATACTGGCGAAATACACCCACAGCCAGTGCTCCATGTTGGGACGGATCTCCGGCCGGAAACCGGCTTCCGCGAAGAACGCGGCGAAGCGGCCCAGATTCTGCTCGGCGATGTCCGTCATCGTGTCGCCCGTTGCGATGTCACCCGTGGCCGCTCCGGGTGCCCCCCGCCCGGACATGCTCGGCCCGAGCACGATCCCGCCCTCAAGGGCGCCGGTCAACACGTTGTTGATGATGCCGCCGCCGGCCCGGGGAGCGCCCAGCACGTACTGGTCCTTGCCCAGACAGGAATCGATGAAGTCCAGCCCACGCCAGTTGTGGTTCAGGAACAGCACGGTGGCCGCGCCAAGGTTTCGCGCGAGCCCGGGCAGGACGTCCGGGGTCTGGGTATGCCGGACGGCAAGCACAACGAGCTCGACGCCATCCGCCGGACGCAGCTCGGTGACAACACGAGGATGGAAACGCTCGGTGACCTCCCGGCGGCGCCTGCCCCGGACGTCGAGAATACTCAGATCGATCCCGTCGGCCCATCGGTCCACCTGCTCCGGCCGGACCAGCAGGCTGACCTCGTGCCCGGCCCGTGACAGCGCCCAGGCATGCAGCGTACCGATCACTCCACCACCGAACACCAGAACACGCATGGCATCCAGTATCCGAATCGGGTGGGACGTTCGGCAGAGTCGATGGCCTGTCCGCGGGCAGCACAAAGACCCACCTGGCGATGGCCTTCCCGCGATCGATGGAAAGGCCTGTTACCTTTCCCCGCTCATCCGTTCGGGCCGGGAAACGGCGGCGGGCCAGCCGGTCGATAACGACCGGCAAGCGATCTTTTCACCTGTTCGACGAGTTCAGTTGCCGCGGCCTCACGCGGGAGGCCAACGAGATCAATGGCAACGATACCCCGCAGCAATCCGTCCGGCTTGCATTCCGCCACCCGCACCGGGATCAGCCTCCGTCGCATCCCGTCGGGGTCGCGCTGCCACGCGGCATGCCATTCGGCCTGTACCTCCACCGCCTGCAGGTAGTTGTCCGACAGCACCACCAAGGTACGTTCGGAATACCTGATCGCGTCGTCGAGCCGCCGCAGGTCGTGTTGGCCAGGCAGCGCGTCCCAGGTCTCGATATGCACCCGGTACCCACGCTGCTCAAGCTCCCAGGCGATCCAGGTGCCCCAGTTCTCGTCCGCCTCGGCGGCGGAGACGAGAAAGTCCCAGCGGGCCGCGTCGGCGGGCTTGTCATCGGTGACCGCCGCGGCTGGGCGCTCCGCGGCGGCGCGGTCGGTCTCGGCGCCGCGGCCGGCGGCCGGCACCTGCACCCAGGCCGTACCGGAGAACTTCGGAACCTCGACTGTGACCTCGCGGAACTCCCCTGGGTCCAGACCGCGGAGCTGCTCGGCAACGGTGGCGGCGTACAGCTCGTCGGAGACGATAAGCGCAAGATCTTCGGATGGCGCATCCGCGAGCACCTGGCGCACCGGCGGGGCGTCCACCAGCCGGGCCGCGACGATGGTCGGCTGGCCAGCGAAGCCGGTACCGTCGACGATCACATCACCGTGATGCAACGCCAGCCGCACCCGGACCCGACCGGTGTCGTTACGGGTCCGGTTGAAGGCCCGCAGTGCTATCCGCAGCTCGCGGACGAAATCCGCGGCGAGTGTCGCCTTGGGGACGCTGACGGCGACAACACCGAGAAAACCGTCGCCCCGGTCCTGTAGCTGGATGGCGTCGGCGGCTATACCGGTCCGCCCGCAGGCCTCGTCGACGATCTCGCGCAGGCCCCGGCGCCAGGCAAGCTGGACGAGAGTGCCGTGCGCGCTGAACCGCACCGCGTCCAGAGCGAGCACGGTGTACGGCAGCGGAAGGCCATCGGGCGAGCTGAACCCGCCGGGTACGCCCGCGGCAGCGGCTGGCCCATGGCCAGCGGCGGTTCCAGCGGCGGAGAATCCAGCCGCGAAATCCCGCGCCTGCGCGAACACCGGATTCGCCGGGTAGCGCTCGGCAGCGGCGGCGAGAATCCGCCGCCGGCCATCCGGCAACCCGCCGCTGTCGAGAAAGTTGTTCACCTCCACCCAGAACACCAGCGGAGACTGTGCCGGCGCCCAGGACGGCTGTTCGAGTCGGTCCACGCCAGCGCGTTCCAGTAACTGGACGGCGCTCAGCGAAGTGGCGAACGCCCCCGCGAGCGCCCGGATCTCCAGCTCGGTCAGCCGCTCGCTCAAGGCCCCCCCATGAAAAACGCCATCTGCCCGGCCCATCCCGAGCGGAACTGGACGCGCCATGTTCGCACGTTACGACCGAGGGTACCGAGCCCGGCTGTTGGCAGTTCCGCTCCCCCGCCGCTCCCCTCCGGATCGACGGACGAGCGGGCAGGCGGGCAGGCGGGCAGGCGCTCGGCGAGGTGTCCGCCGGGAGCAAACCGGGACCACACGGTCAGGAAAGCCAGCTGTCCGGCTCGCCGCCTCCAGGCGGCCCCTGGCCGCGTTCTCGGCCAGACCGATACCACTCATCCGGTATCGGTGTGGCCCGCGGCCGTGCCAGGGGCCGCTTGGACGCGGCTTCCTGT
>NZ_CAKJTP010000137.1:3402-10717 GCF_917627335.1 Protofrankia sp. CiT1
TTGTCCGCGTGATCAGCTGAGCCAGCAGGTGGGTGCGGGGGAGCATCCGCGCGACCTCGACGTACTCGGCATCCGTGTGGGCGCCGCTGCCGACGGCACCGAGCCCGTCCAGCGTCGGGCAGCCCACGGCCGCGGTGTAGTTACCGTCCGAGGCGCCGCCGACGGCGATCCCCCGCGGCGGCTCCTGGCCCAGTTCCACGGCAATGCTGGCGGCGAGGGCGAACAGCTCGGCGGAGGATTCCGGTTCCATCGGCGGCCGTTGCCTGCCGCCCAGTACCTCCAGCCGAGCTCCGTGTGTCCGGGCGGTGAGCCCCCGCATGAGATCGTCTATCTGGTCCTGCGCCGCCAGAGTCGGCACGCGCACGTCCACCAGTACCTTCGCCAGCGCGGGCACCGTGTTGCGCGTGCTGCCGGCCGACAGCAGGGTGGGCGTTATGGTGGGGGCGCCCAGGATGGAGCCGGTGGTACCCATCGAGGCCGCGAGGCCGGCGATTGCCAGGATCTGGTGGGCGGCCTCGATCGCGGCGTTGACCCCCCGTTGCGGCTCCAGGCCCGCGTGGGCGGCCTTGCCGTGCACCACCACCTCATAATGCGAGGTGCCCTTACGGGCAATCTTGATGGCACCTTCTTCGTTCGCGGCCGCCTCCAGCACGAAGGCGGCCGCGCAACCGCGCGCGGATTCCTCGATCAGTTCCCGGGAGGTCGGGGAACCGACTTCCTCGTCCCCGTTGACCAGGACGCACACACCGTCTGGGGACGGCAGGGAGGCCAGCGCGTGGAACATCTGCACCAGCCCTGCCTTCATGTCCAGGACCCCAGGGCCGCGGGCGATCCCGTCGAGCAACGACCAGGGGCGGCTCTCCAGGGAGCCCACCGGCCACACGGTGTCGTGGTGTCCCACCAGCAGCACCCGCGGCGCGCCGAAGATCCACCGCAGGTGGGTCACACCATCGATCACAATCGTCTCCGGAGCCGCGCCCAGCAGCCTCGCCCCGAGCGCGCCGACAACCTCGGCGCTGCGCGCCACCGCGGCATGGTCGGCCGAGAAGGACTCGCAGCGCACGAGTTCCGCCAGATCGGCCAACATCGCCGGTAACGCGATCGTGGCTTCCGTGGCCACCAGTCCCACCCCGTCTCGACCGTCCGCCAGGAAAGCACGCTTCTCCCTGGCTGTGAATCCGTCACTGACACGACAAGGATGATCCGCATAAGCATAAAAGCCACCGCCGACCCGATGCGACCGAATACATAAGGCCTAGGCAGCAAGAACACCAGACAGCTGGATATCAATGATCATCGAGTCGTTGAAGCGAGTCATTGAAGTAGTGAATAAAACCATACCGCGGGCTGCCGGCCAGCGTCAGGCATATCAACCTGCCGGACACGTTTCCCGATGTTGCGCGGGGATTCGCCCCAGCCTTCAGCACAGTAATCCACAAGCAGTGCTTCAGCGCGTTCGGCTCGCCGCGGCGAGCCGGAATGACGATCTCAACAGCGCTCTCAGGCTGGAGCCCGCGAAGCTGCCGCCGGTGTGTCCCAGCGGCGGGGTGAACGACGGCGCTGCGGTGGCACCGCGGCCAGCGCGTCGGAAGGGTCGACAAAACGGCCTGTTGTCTCGTCAAGAACCCAGGTGTGCGCGGCGGGAATGTCGAAGTAGAGACCCACAAGCTCGAGCGGACCCCGGTCCAGCGCACGCCGCACGGCCGGGTGCCCGCGCAGGTGCTCAAGCTGGAGCACGACGTTCGCTCGGCCCAGCTGTTCCAGGGGCGACAGCGTCTCGGTACCCGGCAGCGGTGTCCGGGCCAGTGCTCCGTGCGCGTGGGTCAACCAGCCCGCCAGCGCGGAGTCAGGCTCCTGATCGATAGCGCCGGACAGCAACGCCGTCATGGCGCCGCATCCCGAGTGCCCGCACACCACGATCGAGGGCACCCGCAGGACGTCGACGGCGTAGTCGAGCGCGGCGGTCACAGACAGATCGCCCGTAGGCCCGCCAACGAGCGGGCCGTCCGACGAGACGAGCGGCACGATGTTACCGACGTTGCGGACAGTGAACAGGTCGCCAGGTCCGCTACTGGTGATGATGTTCGGGACAACCCGGGAGTCGACGCAGGTGAGGAACAGCGCGCTGGGGCGCTGACCATCCGCGAGATCCCCGAGGGTGCCGCGCAGCAGCGGAGCGGCCCGGCGGTGGAACTCGGCGACCCCCACCAGCATCGTGCCGACCGGGTGAACATGACCATCAGCGACATCCACCGTACCTGTCGCATCCGGACCGCCGTCGGCCGTCACCGGCGCGGCCGCACGGTGCGCCTCTCCGTGGGAGGCTGCCAGCTCCTGCCACTGCGACCAGGGCGCGAACCAGCGCGGCAGGTGCGGAACCACGGTCCGGCGCCGGTGGGGCTGGTCCGTACGCGGCCGCCGGAACCACGCGTGACCGATCTCGTCCACGCTCACCTGGCCGCCGGTCCGCTCATACTCGGCGCACCAGGCATGCAGATGCTCGAAGGCCGCGTGGTCGAGGTAGTCGACCACGAGCTCGATCGACACACAGGCCCCGGTGGGAACCCGGCCAAGAACCCGGGCGAGACGCGGCAGCGAGAGAAAGCTCAGGGTGCCCTCCACATCCACCCGCCACGTCTCCCCCGTCTGGACGAGATGGATGTTCGACCACAGCACCCGGCGGAGAACCAGGCCGAGCGCGGTGAGCATCCCGAGCACGACGCCCTGGAGCAGGTCGAGCGCGACGACACCGACGAGTGTGACAACGTACACGGGCAGTTCGCCGTGTCGCTGTACGTGGCGCAGATGGGAGACATCCACCAGCCGGACCCCGACGACGACGAGCAGGCCGGCCAGTGCGGACAGCGGAATCCACTCGACCACTCCGCCGAGAAACACCGCGAACAGCGCCACCCACACGCCGTGCAGGATCGCCGACGCCCGTGTTCTCGCCCCGGCCGCGACGTTGGTGGAACTGCGCACGATCACACCGGTAACAGGCAGACCGCCGGCGAGACCCGACAGGACGTTGGCTGCCCCCTGCCCGAGAAGCTCACGGTCGAGGTTGATCCGGCCCTGCGGCGCCCGGCCATGGGCGGCGGCCAGCTTCTCCACCGCCACAGCGGACAGCAGGGACTCCACACTCGCCACGATCGCGATGGTGAGGACACCGAGGATGATGCCGGACCAGTCCCCGTCGGGAAAGACCGGCAACGACACCGAACTGATGATCGACCCAGGCAGGTTGACGCGGGGCGGGTCCAGGTGGAGTGCGGCGGCGAGGACGGTCCCGACGACGACCGCGGCGAGCGGCCCGGGGATCGCGCGCAACCCGCCGGGCAGTCCGCGGACCAGCCGGGGCCACAGCACGATGACGGCGATCGTGACGGCTCCGATCAGTGCCGCGGCGCTGTGGCTGACGACGATCTGTCCGGGCAGGGCCATGATGTTGTCGATGACGTGGGAGTCCGGCTCACCGCCAAGGATGACGTGCAGCTGGCCGAAGGCGATGGTGAGCCCGATCCCACCGAGCATGCCGTGCACGATCGCGGGTGACACGGCGAGCGCGGCGCGGGCGACCCGGCTGACGCCGAAGAGGATCTGGACCACACCGGCGGCCGCGGTCACCGCGCATGTGACCCGCCACCCGTACGTGGTGATAAGACCGGCGACGACCACGGTGAGCCCAGCCGCAGGCCCGCTGACCTGCAGGGACGCACCTCCGAGTGCCCCCACGACGATCCCACCGATCACGGCGGCGATCAGCCCAGCGGCGACCGGCGCGCCCGTGGCGACCGCGATGCCCAGGGAGAGCGGCATCGCGACCAGGAACACCACCAGCGACGCCTGCAGGTCGGGTCGCAGCGCGGCGATCCGGCGCATGCGGTCCGGGCCGTGGGTGTTCGGGTCATGGATGGCGGTCCCCGGCACCGGCGGGGAGTGACTGTGCTGCGACAACGACGGCGACGACTCTGACGGCGGTGATGATGGTGTGGGAACGGCCACGCCACCCTCCTCAAGGACGGATCAGCACCGGACAGGACGTCGCGATGAAGATCGCCCTTGAGGGTGTCGCGTGGTGACGACGACCGTGCAGGTCATAAGGGCCGACCAATGGGCTCCCGCGCCCGCATCCGACCGCCAGTCCGAATCCCGATCAGCAACAGATTGGTGTCACCTATAGTATTGATGTTACCCCTAGCATCAATGTGATCACCGTATTGGTTAACGAAGAGGGCTCGGCGCGAGTTCCCGGATATGATCCTTCACCCAGACGGACCGAAGACCGGACACGGCCCGACCAGTCAGACAGCCGCCACTCGTTCCGCGACGGACCGACGGACCGCCGCGAGCGCGTCCGTGATCGCGGCCGCGTCAGTGCCACCGCCTTGAGCAAGATCATCTTTGCCGCCGCCACCACCACCGAGGATCTTCGCGGCACCGCGGACGAGCTCCCCGGCCTTGACCCCGCGGTCACGCGCGGCGCCGCTCGTGCCCACCACGATGACCGGGCGCCGGTCGACCGCGGCCGCCACCGCGACGACCGCCGGACGCTCGGCGGGGACCCTGCCACGGATGTCAAGGACGAGCCTGCGCAGATCATCCGCGGAGGTGCCATCGGGCGCCTGGTGGGTAACCAGCGCAACCCCGCCGACGTCCTCGGCCCCGCTCGCGAGGCCGCCCGCCGCGGCCAGCACCGCGGCCGCCCGCAGCTTCTCCAGCTCCTTCTCGGCCTCGCGCAACCGTGCGAGCACCCCGGCGAGGCGCTCGGGCACTTCGGCCCGTGGCGCCTTGAGCACATCGGTGACCTGTGCGACGAGCACGGCCTCGCGGGCCAGGTAACGGTAGGCGTCCAGGCCCACGAGGGCCTCGACCCGCCGGACCCCCGCGCCGACCGACGACTCGCCCAACAGCTTGACCAGGCCAAGCTGCCCGGAGCGGCGGACATGCGTGCCACCACAGAGCTCACGGGAGTACTCGCCGATGGAGACGACCCGCACCCGGTCGCCGTACTTCTCGCCGAACATGGCGATGGCGCCGGTCTGGCGTGCCTCGTCGGCGTTCATCACCTCGGCGTGGACATCGAGATCCTCGATCAGCACCTGGTTGATCGTCTCTTCCACGTCGGCCAGCACCGACGCCGGCACCGCACCGGCGCAGGAGAAGTCGAAACGGAACCGGCCAGGCGAGTTCTCCGAACCGGCCTGCGCCGCCGTCGGGCCGAGCGCGTCCCGCAGCGCCTGGTGAGTCAGGTGTGTGGCGCTGTGCGAGCGCGAGATCGCTCCCCGTCGGTCCAGGTCGATCTCGGCCCGCGCGTTCGCCCCGAGGACGACCCCGCCCGAGCGCACCCGGCCACGGTGGACGATCAGCCCTGGCAGGGGCTTCTGCACATCGAAGATCTCTATCTCGGTACCGTCATCGAGGCGGACCACGCCGGTGTCGGAGAGCTGGCCACCGCCCTCGGCGTAGAACGGCGTGCGGTCGAGCACGACCTCGACGTCGCTGCCCTCGCCGGCCTCATGGGCGGGCGAGCCGTCCACCAGCAGCCCGCGGACGACGGCGGGCTCGGCGACGGTTCCGGTGATAGTCCCGGCGGCTGTCCCGCCGGTGGTCCCGGCTGCGATGTCGTAGCCGGTGAACTCCGATGGGCCGGCCGCGGCCAGCATGTCCCGGTACGCCGAGGTGTCCACGTGCCCGGTCTTCTTCGCGCGGGCGTCGGCCTTGGCGCGCTGGCGCTGCTCGCCCATGAGCCGGCGAAAGCCCTCCGCGTCGACGGTCAGACCCTGCTCAGCCGCCATCTCCAAGGTGAGGTCGATCGGGAACCCGAAGGTGTCGTGCAGCTGGAACGCCCGCTCACCCGTGAGGACCCCGCCGCCCGCCTTCCTCGTCTCGGCCGCAGCCAGGTCGAAGATGGACGTCCCGGTGCGCAGCGTCTGGAGGAACGACGCCTCCTCGGCGGTAGCCACCGAGTCGATCCGCAGCCGGTCGGTGACAAGTTCGGGATACTGGGGGCCCATCGCCTCGATCGTGACCGCGACCATCTCCCGCATGGTCGCGTCATGGGCGCCGAGCAGGCGCATGTTGCGGATCGCGCGGCGCATCATCCGGCGCAGCACGTAGCCACGCCCCTCGTTACCCGGCAGCACACCGTCGCCGATGAGCATCACCGAGGTGCGCACATGATCAGCTACCACCCGCAACGACACATCCGAGCGCTGCCCGGCGCCGTAGCGGGCGCCGGTGAGTTCCGACGCCCGGTCGAGGATCAGCCGGGACGTGTCCGTCTCGTAGAGGTTGTCGACCCCCTGGAGAACCGCGGCGAGGCGCTCCAGGCCGAGGCCGGTGTCGATGTTCTTCGACGGCAGGTCACCGAGGATCGGGTAGTCCTTCTTCGAGGTCCCCTCACCCCGGATGTACTGCATGAAGACCAGGTTCCACAGTTCCAGGTAACGCTCGCCGTTCACGGCGGGGCCCCCGTCGATCCCGAACTCCGGGCCACGGTCGTAGTTGATCTCCGAACAGGGTCCGCACGGGCCGGGCACACCCATTGACCAGAAGTTGTCCTCCATGCCGAGACGCTGGATGCGCTCGGCGGGCACCCCGACCGTGGACCGCCAGATGTCAGCGGTCTCGTCGTCGTCGAGGTAGACGGTCACCCACAGGCGGCTGTCGTCCAGGCCGTACCCGCCCGCCGAAACCGGCGTGGTGAGCAGTTCCCAGGCCAGCGGGATAACGGTCTCCTTGAAGTAGTCCCCGAAGGAGAAGTTTCCGCACATCTGGAAAAAGGAACCGTGCCGGGTCGTCCTGCCGACCTCCTCGATGTCGGTGGTGCGCACGCATTTCTGGATGCTGGCCGCCCGGGGGTACGGCGGGCTGACCTCGCCGAGGAAGTACGGCTTGAACGGGACCATGCCCGCGTTCACGAGCAGCAGCGTGGGGTCGTCCGCGATCAGGGATGCCGACGGCACGACGGTGTGCCCGCGCTCGGCGAAGTAGCGGAGCCAGCGGCTCGCGATCTCAGCGGACCTCATCACAAGCCTTCCTCACCGGTGGAGCGACGATCCCCGACCATCGTAGCCAGCCGGCAGCCGCCACCGGCGGGCCGCAGCCCCGCCCCTTGATCCACACCCCTATTGCCGGGCGCTCTACGTCAACCGCAACGCCGACACCGGCCGGACCGGCCTGATCCTCTCAGGAGCGGCCCGGACCGGGAAGACGACCTGCCTGACCCAGCTCGGCAAGACCCTTGAGACGATCAACCGCCGACAGCACCCGGACGCCGACCACGACATCCCGGTCATCTACATCACCGTCC
>NZ_CAKJTP010000138.1:0-10304 GCF_917627335.1 Protofrankia sp. CiT1
TAGGAGAGCGCCCGACAATAGGGGTGTGGATCAATGAGCGGAGCTGGTGTGCGTGCATCGCGAGGCAGCGGAGGGAGTCACCGGAGGTGTTGGGTGGCGACCGACGAGCCGGGGCACCCGTGCAGCGATGGACAGGGAGCGATGACGCGAGGTGCGCGCCCTGGCCCCGCGACACCGCGTCCCCTATTACCGGTCGCTCTAAGTTCTCAATAAACCCAGTCAGCCAAGAAATCAATTTCCTGAAACCGAAACCCGACATTTCCCGGCGCGCCGATCACCATATCGAAGGGATTGCGCATGAAACGCCATAACCGAGACGACTACTACGTCATCGGCGAAGGAATCTTGACGCTCGACAGTAACGACGAGCCGATCACTGTTCGCCCATCGGCGATTGCCGAGGTGCGCAAGTTCCGATTCTCCCGGCTGGGACCGGTCGGGGCGCCGATTGACGACACCCAGCGACTGATCGCGGAAACGGTGGCGACCGCGATGACCACCGACCCGGCCGGTGGTGACCCCGAGTCCAGCACGAAAGATCATGGAAGCCCTGGCTCGGGCATCCCCTCCGGGTTCACCTATCTCGGCCAGTTCGTCGACCACGATCTGACCAGGGACAACAACAGCGACCGACTCGGCCAGGACGTCACCGTTGATGAGCTGGTCCAGGGCCGGTCACCGTCGCTTGATCTCGACTCGCTCTACGGTCGCGGCCCGCAGAAGGATCCGCGGTTCTACGCCGACGACGGAGTCAGCCTCAAGAGCGGGTCGACGACGGGGGTGGGCCAGGGCGCCCCAGGAGCCGATAACCCGTTCGCCCGGGCCCCGCATGACGGCTTCGACCTGCCGCGGGTCGGCACGGGCCCAACGCTGGCCGATCAACGGTTGGCGAACATCCCTGACCAACGTAATGATGAGAACCTCGCGGTCGCGCAGACCCACCTTGCGTTCATCAGGTTTCACAATCGCGTCGTGCGTACGCTGGCCGGCAGCACACCGAGCGTGCAGCTTTTCTCCGCCGCCCGGAACACTGTCGTCAGGCACTACCAGTGGATGCTGCGTACCGACTTCCTGCCACGCGTGGTCGATCCTGCGATCGTCACCGATGTCTTCACAAACGGACGCCGGTTCTTCGAGGTACCGGCAGCCTATGGCGACCTCGGCTGGTACCCACAGCATGGTGGCAGAAACATCCAGCCTGGCGACCTTCCCACCATGCCGATCGAATTCTCCGTCGCGGCCTACCGGCTTGGCCACAGCATGGTACGCGACGCTTATGAATGGAACGCGATCTTCAACAAGAAACAGGGTATACCGGCCACTCTGCTACTCCTTTTTGCGTTCTCCGGCACCAGCGGAATCCTGGCGCCGGCGGGCTCGGTGAATAATCTGAACGACCCGAACATCGGTGGCCTGAAATTGCCCAGCAACTGGGTTGCCGACTTCCGCCGGCTATACGACTTCAGCGAAGCCAAGCGTGACGATCTCACTGTCGACTCTGATGACTTCAACATCACCAAACGTATCGACACCCTGTTGGTCAACCCGCTGCAGCAGCTGCCTCTGGGCACCTTCGGCGGCCGGGATGCCACAGTCCACGCGGCTGGACGTCAACTAAACCTCGCGTTCCGTAACCTGACACGCGCCGGTATGGTCAGACTGGGCAGCGGCCAACAACTGGCCGAGTATCTAGAGGTCCCGCCCCTGACCACCGCTCAAATCATCGCCGGCAACCAGGGCGCGTCCCTCGACCAGCTCACGGCCGACCAGAAGGACTCGTTCGCAAAAAACACCCCGCTGTGGTTCTACATCCTGCGGGAAGCTGAACTGAACGGCGGCCGCCTCACCGGCGTAGGTGGCCGGATCGTGGCGGAGGTATTCCATCGCGCGATGGAGGGCAGCAATGCCTCAATCGTCCGCGATCCGAGCTGGCGGCCATCACTCGGACCGGACAACCACACTTTCCGTATGGTCGACCTGCTGCTCTTCGCGTTCGAAGGCAAGAAAGAACTGCTGGCGCCGCTCGGCTGAGCCCGGTTGGGCACACGGTACGTCCCCATGGGGTGCCAGAACTCGGCCACCGGCGTCTACCTGAAACTTCAGGCCGCTCGTTCACATTCACTGACCAGGCGGCCAAGGCAGGCTGAAGGACCGAGCGGAACACACCAGGCCAGCTGCTGGCACCCCACACCGTCCCATGCGCCCGGCACCCACGAGCAGCAATGACTGGCAATCTTTAGCGGCTTCGGCAATAGGACTGTCCAGCTTGCGCCGACCGGGCGGCGCCTCGCGAGGCACACGCCCCAACCAGGCTCCCTGATCCACGTCCCTCTTGCCGTAACGCCCTACGACGTGTTTCGGAAGTCGTCGTTCGATCAGCGAGGCGCGTCCAGGCGGCCCTGGCCACGGCGAGCCAGACAGCTGGCTGTCGAAACACGCCCTAAAAGAGCAAATCAAGATCATCATCCGATGATGACACACCCGAGACGTCCCCGCCCAGTCCGGGAAGCCCCTGCACATCAAGAGCACCGGCCAGTTCCGGCATCCCACACCGGCTCGCGACGATGTCATCGCCTAGATCATATGGTCGGGAATTTTGCATAGGCCACACGTCCCGGTACCGGTGCACGGTGGCAAGCAGATCAGTCAAATATTCTTCGTGACACCACTCGGCATCAATATGGGCCGCTTTCTCCCATGCCCAGAGAATCTTGGCTTCGTTACGTTCCCGCCGCAGCCGGTCCGCGTGCCGCTCGAGATTCAGGAGGTTCCGCTGGAAACGGCTGATCTCTTCGGCCCACTCATCGGGTGCCGCCGGATTGTCAACGACTTCCGCAGCCTCCGGAAGCGGCTCATCCGGCAGCAGCCACGTCGCCGGATAGCACAGCGTTGCCTGCGGATCGACATCCACATCATCGGTGGCGAAAGTATCTCCGGAACTGAGTCCTGAAAAATAGTCGCCCCAGTGCCGGCCCGCGGCGTCGGTCAGTTTACGCAGGCGTTCTCGCCGCTGCCGCACCACATCGCGGTACTCCGACCGCTCCCGCATCAACAGCTCTATGGCTTCGTCACGTTCTCGCTGCCACCGAACTGTCCGCTGACACAGGCTGATAAGGTTCCGCTGGAGGCGGTTGAACTCTTCTGCCCAGCCATCGGGTGCTGCCGAATCAGCCGGCACCCGTAGGCCCCGGAAACGGCTCACCGATGGGACCAGCTGTCTGTCCCGGCGTACCGACACACTCCTGGTGTCACCGTCGGCGGCACCAGGAGTGTGTTCGATATCCGTATCATCCGTATCCGTGCGGACGTGCAACTTGCCATCGGCATCCGCTACAAGAACTCCGCCCATCCGACACCCTCCCAAGGTCGCGTGGACATGACGATTAAGAGAGCGACCAGCAAGAGGGGACGCGGCATCGCGGGGTTATCGCGGGGGTCGGGGCACATACCTCGCGGCATCACTCCCCATCCATCGCCGCGCGGTGCGCGGGCACCCCGGCTCGTCGGTCGACGCCCATCACCTCCGGCGCCTCGCGATACACGCACCCCAACCCCGCTCCCTGATCAACCCCCCTCTTGCCGGGCGCTCTCAATCGAACGGAAGCATATGTCCAGTTCACCTGGATGTCTATTCACAATACTTCAGAATTATTAATCCACAACGCGGCGAATGAGGCCTTGGAGCGGCACCAGGCCACGAGTTCGTCATTGCGGATAATCACCCTCCGGATATTACGCGCGGGACCGAGTACGCAACGTGCCGAATTTCCGCCCCCAACCGCATGCAGGCCGACGAATACTGGCCGCGGCGGAATCCAAAAAAATCAAGAAGCCCGCGGACACCCACTGGAAACGCAACAATCGATCAACCATTGATAACCGGTCGGGTCCGGTAGATCGTCGGATCCGCGCGGCTGACTTCAGCTGAAGTCAGCTGGTTCGGTGGCTCACTGGATGATCGGGACATTCGGGAGTGGCCGGCCGGGTCGTGGTCTCCGGGCCCGGCCCACGGGGGAATCGTCCAGGCCCGACGGGATGCGCCAGGGCTCAATCTCCCCTTGCCCGTCTGACGACCTCCTCATCTGTCAACGGAGATGCCGGGTGGTGACTCAGGCAGAGCGGGGTGCGGATCTTCTCGAAGGTCAAGGACTCGCTGGTGGCGTAGAACTCACCAACGCCAAGCTGGCCGATGTCCGGTGCGTCGCCGCCCTTGTTGCGGGCAATCGCTCGGGCCGTGTCAATTTGCACCGGGCTGCTGAGCCGGCCGAAGAACTGCGTGGTGGCGTTTCCCGGGATGCTGTTGTGCAGGCCTTTCGGGTGCTGGGTGGCGAAGAGCAGACCAAGGCCGTACTTACGGGCCTGCGAGGCCAGCGCGAGAGTGCTCGCCGTGCAGGCGGTGACCGTGCCGGACGGGGCAAATATCTGCGCCTCATCCATCACGAACAGACCGCCGAGCGACCGGTCGACGGCCGGATTCTTCTTGGCCCACGCGAACAGGGCCATCTGTAGTTGGTTGACGAAGCTCTGCCGCTGATCATCGTTGGGCAGGCCAACAAGGCTGATCACCGAGATGCGGGCTCGCCTACCGGCCGGCGGGGTCAGCAGCACGGCGGGGTCCACCGGCTGACCGTCGCCACCAAACAGCGGGTCATTGACCATCGCGGCTCTCAGGTCCTGCGCCAGGCTCTTCGCGTGCTTGTCATGGGGGTCGAGAGCGGTCACACCATCTGGCAGGTCGGCCAGCAGATCCGCGAAGGAGCTGAGGCTGGTGCGGCTGCCGCGGGCGAAGTGCTCCAGCGCGTCCCTGAGCACGGCTCGGCTGATGTTCGCCCTGCTTGTGCGGCCGTCGACACCGGCCCGAACCGCCAGCGTGGCCACGGCCGCATCGATCGCCGCGTCAAACTCGTCCTGGTCGTCCCGTATGCTCACGAAGTCGGGCAACGGCTGGAGGCTCAGCGGTCGGCCGCCGGCCCGACGGGGCGTCCACAGCACCACGTCAGTGCTGCCGAGGTACTCGGCGGCCAGCGCATCATCCGCGTCATGCCAGCCGCTCGGCACGCGCGGCCACGCATCCCCCAGCCGCGCCAGATCGTTGTTGGGATCCAACACGATCGATGACACGCCACGCAGCGCGCACTCCTCGAGCAGGCGGCGGATCAGCACGGTCTTCCCGGATCCCGAACCGGCAAAGATCGCTACGTGTTTCCGGAACACCTCGATATCAATACGGGCCGGCCGGCCGGCGGCCACTGTCCGGCCGACGGTGATCGCCCGAGAGCCCGCACCCTGGTCGGCAGGATTCGCACTCCGCTCTTCCGGCGCCTCGAACGGATGGCTCTCGTAGCTGTTCTGGTCACCAAGCGGCGGACCACTCACTGACGAGCTGCTGACACGGCGGTGAGCGACAGCGCAGGAGCCGGCTCCTGCTGAGCTGGCGTTGGCGCCGTTGCCTGGATCCTCGGCCGGACGGATCGGGCCGGGCTCCGCATGGGCGTCGCTCCCATCCGGTGCCGCGTTGGCGAGGGCTGCGATCAGCAAGGCTGTTGTACTGGCTGGACGGCGCGCATTCAACCATTCCCGCAGAGCTGGATGCGGCTGCTGGAGCAGCCTGCCCAGCGCGGTGAAGGTTGCCACGTCCTCGTCGCTGATGGGGAGTGTGACACCGCCGGCCGCTTCGAACGCCGCAAGGGCCTGCTGGGTCTTGACGCCGCGACTCCACTCGACGTTGCGCAGCAGGAACAACCGCCGGCGTGCGCTGCTCTGGGTGAGCCCGGCCATCACGCAGGCGCTCTGGATACGGTGCAGGGCCGCGTTGCCGTGCGTGCTGGTAACCGCTCGAAATGCCCACTGCATCTGCTCGCCGGTATCCCGGTTGATGGTGCGGCTGAGCCGCGCGTGCAGTGGAGGCCTTGCGCTTGGCTTCGGCTCAAGCGCGAAACCTCCGGGCGCACCACCGTTTTCGATGATCCAGGCAGTGAGACCGGCCGCCAGTAGTTCCGGTACAAGGCTGTCCTCGTTGCCGGGCGTGATGGCCGTCGTAGTCGAGCGCAACCCGGCGAAAGCCGTGTCCAACTCCGCGAACACCGCTGGCGGCAGAGGATAACGTACTGGCAGCGGATCGTCTCCAGCAAACGACTCCAGCTCTTTGACCGTACCCATCAACAGGCACGACTGGATATGCCGTTCGATCCGCTGAAGCAGCTCGCGTGGTGTGTAGCTGGGCGCCTGGTCGAGTGCGGCCTGAGCCACCGGCCAGGTCGGGTACGGCGGCTCGAAACCGATACGCTGAAAGTGATCGTGGAACCGTCGAGCAAGGAGCTGGGTTATCAGCGCCGGATCATCGATGTGGCCAAGGGGTGGGATGGCGCGGAACCGGTCCCGGACAGATGTCACAGCCCATTGCTCGAACATGATCCATGTCACCGGCAGGCAAGCCAGGACGCACAGCGCTCGCTCGGTCCGTTCGCGCAGGACGAGTAGCCCGTCCGCGAGGAGGTTGAGCTCGCGGAGAGAGCGATTCTCGTCCGGCTTGCCGTCCACCGACGCTGTCGTCTCCGCGACGATGGTGTCTACCTGATCGACCGCGAATACGCTCGGCCCGGTGAGCGCCAGCAGCCGCGAGATCTCCTTCACCACCTCAGGCGGCTGCTTGGCGGTGGGTATCATGCCGCGCCGGGCCCGTTCGCCTGGCTCCTGCTCCTCCACCGAGAGCAGGAAGCCGTCCCCGACGGTCTGGTCGTCCAGATCACGAGAATTGACCAGGACGAGCGCTCGTAGCGTGTGCTGACATTCACGGGCGAGCTGCCGGTCGAACACGTGTAAAGCTACGATGAAATCTTTGAGACAGGCCGGTGTGAGAACGCTGTCGCCGACCACCGACGCGGTCAGTTCCGCGGAGACGCCCAGCAGCCCGCACAACCCGCGCAGGAATCTGCTCAGTTGGGTCTGGTCGCCGTCAACAGGCCGAAAAAGATCCGTGATCATCGAGGTGACGACGTTCTCCCAGAATCTGCTTCCGGTCGGCGCTCCGATGAGAAAGAAATAGCCGCCAGCGCCCTGCACCTGCTCTCTCAACCGGCCAACCAGATGGGTCTTCCCGGTACCAGCCTGACCACGGACCACCACACCGAGCGGCCTGGCTGTCGGCGTCTGAGCCAGGTCCGCGATGGTGTCGGAGATCCTGCGGCGGGTGTCGGTGTGCACACCCTCGACGTGGACCGGCGAGGGCTGCCACACGTCTTCGAGGTCATAGACCCAGTCAAGCTGCAGGGCTGCGATGGCTTCCAGCTCACTGATCATGCTGTGCCAATCAACAGCAGGTGGCTGTCGTGCTCACCGATCCGGACGGCCGCTTCCCGGTCCGCCGCTGTCAGGGCCTTCTGGTCCTCGTCGGGGACGATCCACACGTCGGCCTGACGGACCATCCCGCGCAGTATTCGGTCGACCGTCTCCCGCTCGACATCGCCAAGCAGGAGACGAACTCCGACAAGCCGTACCCAATCACCAGGTCGGCTCGCGAGCTGGGCATACGCCGTCCGCACGGCGGCCTCGATGTCGGCAGCGCTCATCGCGCCCGGAGCGGCATCGGGCGGCCTGGCTGAGCCGGTCGCTGTGGCCGACGCACCGTTACCGCCACTATCGGTTGTGGCGGTAACGGCACTGTCCGCGGGCAGCACGTCCACCCATGGCGCTTCAGCCCGGAAGAAGTCCGAAACTGGCATGCGCTCGCGGATCAGAAACCGCTCGACGCCTTCCGTGAAAGCTGCGAGGTAGCCAAATTTGATTGAGCTGGAAATCGGCCGGCGAGGCGCCAGCTCCTGCCGGCCGCGTGCCCATCCCCGGTCAGTCAACTCATGGAAAAGAACATTTCCGTGCCCCTTTTCCTTACTGCTCTCGACTAACTTGAGATTGTTTAGTTTCTGCCGCGCGGAACCAGTGAGAGAAAGTTTCCAGCGCTCGTCCAGCTCTTTGTTGGAAATTCTTCGGCCGTGCGCGAGCAGCACCAGCAGGATGCCGGTTTCACTGGGTGTCAGATCGTCATGTGCCATGCCCTGGAGCCTCTTTCTTTATGCTCTGCCGATTCTTACGGAAGCTGGCCGTCAGGCGGTGGATGCGGTGGATGCGGTGGATCGGCCAGGGACGCCGAGTCCACCGAACACGGGTGCTCAGCCGCTGGAACTCGGGCGCTGTCGCCCTGCGGGCCGCCAGTGCCAGTGCCGCGGGTCCGGCCTGTTTCGCTGGGGAGGCGGCTGGCAACGGCCGTGGGCCAGGGGGGCTGCGCCGCTACCGGCACGGGGACCGCGACGGCCGGAATCCGATCGGTATCCAGCAGCGGGCCGCCAGTCAGCCAGGCGCCGGCATGCCCCTGATAGGCAAACCACTCAAGGGTGTTCAGCAACGCGCGCTCGCGCCGCACATCATCGGATCGCGGCAGATCGACCAGCAGTATCAGCCGCCGCCGTCCGAAACTACCGGCGATGACCTGGGTAAGCGTGGCCGCCTGCGTCTCCAGCGAGAAACGGGCGTTGGTGAGTTCGTCGGTCAACGAGCGCTCAGCCAGGTCCGCGAGATAACGAGCGAACATGGTCGAGCCTGCGGCCATACGGGCGGCCAGCCTCCGGACCGCGGCGACGCCCGCACCGCCCGGGGTATCGATCAACTCGGCGCCGGGCAGCCAGGATGGAAAAAGCCGCCGTGCCACCGCGTCCAGCTCAGCGACCAGGCTGGTCTGGAGCGCGACGGACCGTTCGGCCGAAGGCCTGTAGATCACCACAGCCGGCGCGCCGTCGGGCAGCGGACTGAGCGCCGCACGGACAGCGGCTCCCGACACGCCCGCGAGATACCGGACCCCGTCTACCGGCACACGGGACCAAGCGCCGCCGTCAGCTCGGATCTGAGCGGTCGGCGCTGCGGTCAGCGCCGCGGGCTCGATCTCTCCTGATGACCTGCTCCGTTCCGCCGCGCCGGAGCCGGCCGCCTCCGTTGGCCCGTCTTTCCGCCGTGGGTCGTTGATCCTCCGTGAGACGTGTCCGCGGGGATGTCTCAGCGCCGTCTCCCGCACGTCGGACCCGGTCAGCTCATCTGCTCGGTCACGGCTCGGACGTTGTGTCGCTGAGACGCCGCCGGAAGGCCGGTGTGCCAGGGGCTGTGCGGCCACCCGCCGCACGAGGTCTCCTGGATCCGTCGGCAGGCTTGCCGGCCGGCTCGGCTCACCTGGCGCCGGTTTGTCCCCGGTCCGCTCCGGAAATGCCGGTTCGGTTATGGCGCGCGCCGACGGGAACACCGGCTCTGCAGCGGGCTTGTCTCGACCCTTGATCGCAGCCCGGATGCTGTGCAGAAAATTCTTGCGTGCGACATCGGCGGCCAGCCCGAACAAGTCGATAGCAGCTATCGGCCCAAGCACTCCTGGGCGCTCGCAGTCCTCGATGCGGACCGGCAACAGCTTTCGCTTGAATCCAGCTGGATCGGCCTCCAGCGCGGCCTGCCACTCGGGTTGCTCGTAGCAGGAGTTCAGGTAAGCGGCGGACAGGATGGCGATGGTGCGTTCCGCCTCCAGAGCACCCCGCTGTACATGAGCTGATCTGTTAGAGCCAGGTACGAGATCCCAGGCCTCGATAAGCACGCGGTAGCCCGCCGCCTCCAACTGCCAGGCCAGCCATTCGGCCCATGGGCGATCCTCGGCCGCGTAGGAGAGAAGGAAATCCCAGCGCACCGGGGATGCCGCCCCCCTGTCGGACATGGCAGTGATTGTGCCATCCGTTCGCCCGCACGGTGCCGCCGGTGGGTGGGGAGAGCGTCCAATCCCGTCAAATGACGGAAATGCGGTGCTTGGCTGCGTCTTTCCACCGGGCCCCGTTCGGCCCAGGCCCCTGTCGGGTTGCCGCGACGACGCGTGTGGCGGCACCGCGGCCGGTCTCAGCGAGCAGGCGAGGGCAATAGGACTGTCCGGCTCGCGCCGCCCGGTCGGCGCCTCGCGTCATCGCTCCCCGTCCATCGCCGCGCGATGCACGGGTACCCCGGCTCGTCGGTCGACGCCCCACACAGGGCGCCTCACCTCCGTCGCCTCGCGATGCACGCACCCCAGCCCCGCTCCCTGATCGAACGCCCTATTGCCGGAGCCTCTTAGCGGCATGCCAGTACCGGCACCCCGTGCGCGTGCCGGCGCAGGCTTGAACGTGGGCTCCGCGCTCCACACCTCACTGTTCACAGAGCCTCACTGTTCACAAACGCTCCGTCTCATGAGCAACAAACCGACCAGCGGACCGACCGGCGGACCGAGCAAGCACCGGTGACCCCACCACCGA